>CAVBFK010000375.1:0-10517 GCA_963594395.1 Lachnospiraceae bacterium | reverse complement strand
TCCCTGGCCTGGTGCGAAGATGTGAAGAACACCGACGTGCTGGCTGAGTTTGCCGCTGGCTACACCGGCCCCGTGCTGGCCATTGCCGGCACCAACGATACCACCGTTGATCCTGAGTGGAGCGACAAGATCGTTGCTGCTTCCAGTAATGAGGCTTCCCACGTCTGCCTCATCGAAGGCATGGATCACACCTTCAACGTGTTCAGCGAGGAAGACTTCCAGTCCCTGTACGCCGCTGTAGACGCTACCGGCGAGTTCTTCGCAGAAACGCTGAAGTAAGATTGAGTCAACCAACATAAAGATGCCGCATACCAATGAAAATGATTGGTATGCGGCGTTTTTTCATTTGCAGACATCTTCAAAATCATTGACACCCCTCCCTGCTCAACGATATAATAACCTCATGAATCATCGTTTCCGCAAACCCACTGCCAAAGGAGGAATATCCATGAATCTGCAAGATGCCCGTTCCCGCGCAGCAACGCTCCTAAAGCAAATGACGATTGAAGAAAAAATCGCACAGATGACACAAATTTCCTATTTCGGCTGTACCCGAGAGGAGGCGCTCATGTGGGCCAAGCGCGGGGCAGGCTCGTTCCTCCATGTGCTGGGAGACGACGCCCGCGAAATCCAGCAGGCGGCGCTGCACAGCCGTCTTGGGATTCCTGTGCTGTTCGGCATTGACGCCGTGCACGGCCACTGTCTGAACCGAAACGCCGCCATCTTCCCGTCCCAATTGTCCATGGCATGCAGTTTTGACCCGGAGCTGACGAAGCAGGTCGGCCGCGCCACGGCGGAAGAAGTGGCAGAAGACGGCCTGCACTGGACGTTTGCGCCGGTGCTGTGCCTGGCACGGGATCCGCGCTGGGGTCGCGTGGACGAGACCTTTGGTGAAGATCCCTATCTGGCCGGCGAAATGGGCGCCGCCATGATTCAGGGCATCCAAGGGGATCATCTGGACGATCCCGAGAGCATCCTTGCCTGCGCCAAACATTACATTGCCTACGGCGAGGCAGTCGGCGCGCGGGACGCCTGCGATACTGAGGTAACCATGCGCAAGGTGCGGGAAGTCTTCCTGCCGCCCTTCAAGAAGGCGGTAGATGCCGGATGTGCCACCATCATGACCGCTTACGGCTCCCTGGACGGCACACCCTTGACCATCCATGAGGAAGCCATGAAGAACGTCCTGCGGGATGAATTGGGCTTTGACGGCTTTGTGGTGACCGACTGGGACAATGTTCGCAGTCTGGTGACCAAGCAGCATGTTTGCGAAGATCTGGAGGATGCCTCCTGCAAGGCGGTCTGTGCGGGCAATGACATGATCATGCGCACGTCTGAATTCTACGATGCCGCGGTCGCCGCCTGCAAGGACGGCCGTCTGCCCGTGGAGCAGGTGGACGCAGCCGTGATGCACATCCTCACCGTGAAGGCGCGCCTGGGTTTGCTGGATGCGCCCGAAAAGCCCTGCCGCAAAGGGCGTATCGGTTGCGAAGAGCATCGTGAGCTGGCGCTGAAGGCGGCTCGCGAAGGCCTGGTGCTGGTGCGCAACAACGGGATGCTTCCCCTGCATCATCCGAAGAAGGTTGCCGTCATCGGACCCAATGCGGACGATATCCGCGCCCAGTATGGCGACTGGACGTACTTCACCCATCCCAACAATGATCCTGATACGACAGAGCCGCAACGCCCGTATACCACCGTGCTGGAGGGCATGCGCCAGGTCTTCTGTGATTCGGAGATTGTGTACCATCAAGGATGCAGTGTGTGGCCGGAAGACGGCGCCGCCCTGGAAGATGCGGTGGAAACGGCCAAGGGCAGTGATGCCATTGTGCTGGTACTGGGCGACACGATCCGCATGACGGGTGAAACCCATGACCGTGCCGATCTTGCCCTTTCCGGTAAGCAAGATGAGCTGTTCCGCCGGCTGCGTGCCCTGAACATTCCCATGACGGTGGTGCTGGTGGCTTCCAAGCCCCTGTGCATTCCCGAAGAGACCGAACAAGCAGATGCAGTGGTCATCGCCTTTAACGGCGGCATGCTGGGTGGTCAGGCCGTGGCCGAATTGCTGGCAGGCGAGATTGCCCCTGTGGGACGCTTGCCCATTAGCTTCCCTGTGCACATCGGGCAGATTCCCGTCTACTACAACAGCCTTCCCGGCTGGCATGGTGGCAAGTATGTAGATCAGCCGGCGGAGCCGCTCTTCGCCTTTGGCGAGGGTTTGGGATACACCACTTTCGCCTACAGCGACCTTGCCTTTGACCCGGACACGCTGACGCTCTCTGTGACGGTGACGAACAGCGGATGCGCAAGCGGCACGGAAACCGTCCAGGCTTATCTGCGGGATGTGGTCAGCTCGGTCATGACCCCGGTGAAGAAGCTGGTGGCCTTCGCCAAGGTGACGCTTGCTCCTGGCGAAAGCAAGCGCGTGACCCTGCCGCTGACCCGCGAGAGCTTCGCCCTTGTGAATGCTCAAGGCGAGCAGGTCGTTGAGCCGGGTGAGTTTGTCCTCATGGCCGGTCATAGCTCCAAGGAGCAAGATCTGCTGACGGTGAAGTGCAGGGTGGGGTGAGATAACTTTTTCGGAAAAATTCTCCCACCATGCAAGAAACCCATGGTCACTCGCGTTCTATAAGCATAAGGAGGTGCTTCTCAATGAAGCAACTGGTGAAAAGGATTCTGGTTCTCGTTTTCGCATTGTCGATGCTCTGCATCGGTACTGCTCTGGCAGATCGGTACAGTTCCATTTATACAGACACGCCCCCTGCCGAGGTGCTGACTCATGTTCAGAGTGCCTTTGCCGGCTATGAGCTAGAGGATTACATCAGCATCACGGGCACGCCCAAGGGTGACTACGGCTTTGCCCTGCTGTACAGCAACAATAAGCGTATCCTGGCTGCCTACCACAAGGAAGGCACACAGATGGAATACTGGCTCAGCAACAGCGACGCTGTGCCACAGAGTGACGGCTACGTTTACTTCCAGCGTCATTCGGCCGGCATGTACATCAGCGCGGGCAACACCAACGCAACCTATAGCAACAGCCTGGGCTTTGACGTGGTCCGCATTGATAAGTCCGCGGCGGATTACTGGGCACAGTCCGTATCCTATCATTGGGAAAGCGGCACCTTCCAGCTGTATGCGTTCATGGATCGCACGGCCGGCATGGAGCGCGCCTATGTGACCAATTCCGGCGTGAGCTACTACAATTTCTCCACCGGCAAGAAGCTGGGTCGTGTGGATGGCACCTTGCAGCGGAACTTCCGCTATCTGAGCTTCAAAGCCGCTCCGAAGACCTACGCCCAGGCTAAGAAAAAGCTGACCGTGGCGCCGGAAATCCCTGACGGCGAGCTGTCTGCTGTGAGCATCAAGTTCACGGGCGCCAAGAAGTACGCGGTTTATGCTGCACCTTCCACCGAAGCTCTGCGCGGCAATAACGGCAAGGCTACCGTGTCTACCAACGACTGGATTCAGGTCTTCGGTGAAGAAAATGGCTACATCCTTATCCAGTATGCCATCAGCAAGGATCAGATGCGCTTCGGCTACATCAAGGCTTCTTCTCTGCCGAAGAACACCACGGTGCAGACCTTGGTGTGGCGGAATACCACCTCGTATGTGTCGACCGACGTGAGCATGACGGATGATCCCCTGAACAGCCAGAAGACGTTGCTGACTCTGGCGGCAGGCGAACAGGTGACGCTGCTGGGCACCATGGGCGATTGGGCTTACGTTGAAACGACCAATGGCGGCTGGGCACGCGGCTTTGTTCCGCAGAGCGTGCTGACCCAGAGCACGACCCTTGACCTAGCCAATTATTCTGCAAGCCAGGTGACGGGCACCATGACCATCGGCAGTGACAACAAGGTTACCATCAACATGGCCGTGCAGACGGGTACGGTTCCTGCATACTTCCTGATGCTGGACGAAAACGACGTGCAGTTGGGCATGGTCTCCAAGGTGCAGGAAGTGGTCGGCACCTATCAGATGCAGGGCTATCTGCCCACGGGCACCTGCTATGTGCGCTTCATCCCTGTGTCCAGCGACGGCACCCAGGGTGAAGAACTCTTCAGCGTGGTGTGGTAAGATACAAGCATCATGGGTGATGACTTTGCATTTTGAAGAGCGTCATTCATAAGTACTTAAGGTGATTTCAAGATGGCTGTGGAGGAAAAGGTTCCTCTGCGGCCATCTTCTTTTTGGAGAAAAGGGAGCTACATTGTCCACTTTACAAGGCATGGTGCCATCGACACAAGGCGCACTTCCTTTGGCAAACCATCTTGCGATTGCGCGTGAAATGTTATAGAATAGAGAATGGAGAGGAAGTGGATGCATGACAAAGGAATGGGATGACCTGGAGAAGCAGCTTCGGCGGGAGATGCCAGAGTTGCTCATCAAGCGGCATGCATCCATGGCAGAATATACAACCCTGCACCTTGGGGGAATGGCAGATTTGCTACTTGAACCCGCAAGCGAAGCGGAGGTACAGCAGATTCTGCGCACGGCGGCCAAGCATCACGCGCCGGTTACGGTAATCGGGCACGGCAGTAATCTTCTGGTGCGCTCCGGCGGCATCCGCGGTGTGGTGCTCCGTATTGCAAACCGCATGAGCCAAATCAGCGTGGAAGGGGAGACGCTTCACGCCCAGGCTGGTGCCATGATGCCCGCGGTAGCGAGCACGGCGGCCAACCATCATCTGGCGGGGCTTACCTTCGCAAGTGGCATCCCCGGTACGGTCGGCGGTGGTGCACTGATGAACGCCGGCGCTTACGGCGGTGAAATGAGCCAGCTGGTGACGGAGGTTGCCGGCTTTGACCGTCTGACCGGTGAACCTTTCCGGTACACGGGAGAGGAAATGCACTACGGCTACCGCACGTCCAGACTTCAGCAGGAAGATAAGGTGATCACCTCGGTGACCTTGCACCTGCACCCGGGTGACCGGGAAGCATTGAGAAAAGAAATGACTGAGCTCAATGCCCGCCGCAAAGAAAAGCAACCGCTGGATGTGCCCAGCGCGGGAAGCACCTTCCGCCGTCCGGCAAACGGATTTGCCGCCGCATTGATCGATCAGTGCGGACTCAAGGGTGCATCCGTCGGCGGCGCACAGGTCAGCGAGAAACATGCAGGTTTCCTGGTGAATCGAGGCGGCACACCGGAGGATTTTCTGGCACTGATGACCCAGGTGAAGGAAACCGTGCTGGAAAAAACGGGCGTGTGCCTGGAACCGGAAGTCTGCATTCTTGGGGAAGAAAACGATACTTAAGAGGGGGCGAATCCCTTGCGATTTTTGCTTGTAACTGGGTTGAGCGGTGCCGGCAAAACGGTGGCAACGCGGTATCTGGAGGACATGGGTGCTTTCTGCGTGGATAATCTCCCGCCGATGATGATGCTGAAATTTATGGAGGCCTGCCAGACATCTGCCATGCATTGCAAGCTGGTGGCTTTGGCGGTAGACATCCGCAGCGGTGAGTTCTTCGATGCCAAAGCGGTCAGCAAGCTGATTAAGGATACCCAGCAGTTGGGCTATCAGATTGAGACCCTGTTCATTGAGGCAGGCGACGACGTGCTGGTCAGCCGCTACAAGGAAACTCGCCGTGATCACCCCTTGGCGGGAGAAAACGTAACGCTGATGGAGGCCATTACCCAGGAGCGTGAGCGCCTGCAGCCCCTGCGCGAAACCGCCAATTTGTTATTGACACCTCTGGCCTGCGCCCGAAGGCACTGCAGCGGAAATTGCAGGCCATCGTTTCTTCTGATGGTGAGAAGGCACCGTTCCGGCTGGAGATTATGTCCTTCGGCTTCAAGCGCGGTCTGCCCCGCCAGGCGGACTTGATCTTTGACGTGCGTTTCCTGCCCAATCCTTTCTATATCGAGGGTTTGGGGCAGCACACGGGTTTGGATGAGGACGTGAAGGACTTTGTCATGAAGCATCCCGTTACGGAAGAGTTTATGACCAAAGTGACGGACATGCTGGATTTCCTTCTGCCGCATTACCAGGATGAAGGCAAGCATCGGCTGGTGATTGCCATCGGTTGCACAGGCGGTGCTCATCGCTCGGTAGCCATCGCCGAGGCCATCGGCCAGTATTTGAAGGATAAAAAGTACCAGGTGGAAGTCAATCATCGTGACCTGGACATTGAACAGGCACTGTGGAAATCTGCCGCCGAGGCCAACGACTAATCGAACGTTTCATGGGGGAGGTGCGGCATGTCCTTTGCGTCAAACGTGAAAGAAGAACTGCTGCGTCTGCCGCTGGGCAAGAACTGCTGTATGCTGTCGGAGCTCAGCGCCTTGACCCAAACATCAGGCAGTCTGTCCCTGAGAGGCGGCGGCCATGTGCGTGTGACGTGGCGGGTGGAAAGCGCGGCACTGGCACGGCGGATTTTTCTGCTGATTCGAAGCCGACTGGGCTTGACCCCCACCCTGCATTTTGTGCAGCATAGCCGCCTTGGCGGACAGCGCACCTGTGTGCTGACCCTGGAGGATCAGGATGCGGAAAAGCTTCTGCTGGCACTGCACATGATGGAGCAGGACGAGACCGGCTCTATTTCCCTGAAACGTACGGCGCCGCGGCATTCCATGACGCGGCAGTGTTGCCGAAGGGCATTCCTTCGGGCGGCGTTTCTGGGATCCGGCACCATGTCCAGCCCTGAAAAAGACTATCATTTTGAGTGGATTGCCGCCGATGACGCGCTGTGCCAAACCATTAGCCGTTTGCTGGAAAAGTCCGGCCTGCCCGTGCATGAACATGTGCGGAAGGGTCAGCATGTCATCTACCTGAAAGGTGCCCAGCAGATTGCCGATGCCCTGACACTCATGGGCGCATCAGGCGCCATGCTACAGATGGAAAACGTCCGCATTCAAAAGCAGATGCGCGGCGAGGCAAACCGCGCCAGCAACTGCGACGAGCACAATACGGAGCGGATGGTCACCGCATCCCAACAACAGGTGGAGGCCATCAAGCTCATCTCCATTCATCGCGGCCTGCACAGCCTGCCCCCAGCGCTGGAGCAGATTGCCCGCGCACGCCTGGAGCATCCCGACCTGAGCCTGAATGAGCTGGGGCAGATGCTGGAACCGCCTGTCGGCAAAAGCGGCGTGAATCACCGAATGCGCCGCCTGCAGCAAATGGCCGACGAAATTATGCAGGAAGAACCCGCAAGATCCAAGGAGGAAACACCATGATTCGCGGAAGTATTACCCTGACCACCAAGACCCTTGCATCCCGTGCCAACGCTATGGCGGTGGTACAGCTGGCCAATCACTATGAATCCCGCATTATGATTGAACACGCCCACAAGATTGTGAACGCCAAGTCTACCTTGGGACTTTTGTCCCTGTGCGCAGATGCCGGCACGCAGATGACGCTGGTGGTGGAAGGCCCTGATGAAAAGGAAGCAAACACCGCCGTACGTGATATGATTGCATCCCTGAGCGAGTAAAACAAACTGGAAGGAGCATCGCATATGCAGCATTTCGGCGCATTGGAAGCCGGCGGCACCAAAATGGTGCTCAGCTATCTGGATGAAGAAGGAACCATGCTGGAGCGCCTGTCGATCCCCACGAGAACCCCGGCGGAAACCATGCCGGAGATGATCGCATTCTTCCGCGAGCACCCCATTGATGCCCTGGGCATCGGCTGTTTCGGCCCGCTGGATCTGGACCCGAAGAGCGCAACCTATGGCTATATCACCGCTACGCCGAAACTTGCCTGGCGAAATTATCCGATTCTGCATGCATTCCGCGAAGCATTGAAGGTACCCGTGAAGATGGATACCGACGTCAACGGTGCCGCCTATGCGGAAGCCAAGCTGGGCGCGGCCAAGGGACTGGACTCCTGCCTGTATGTGACGGTTGGCACGGGCATTGGCGGCGGCGTGGTGATCGGCGGCAAGCCGGTGCACGGATTGGTGCATCCCGAAGTGGGTCATCAATTGATGCCCCAAGTGGCGAACGATCCCATGCCGGAAGGCATCTGCCCCTATCATAAGGGATGCCTGGAAGGCCTTGCCTGCGGTCCGGCCATGGAAAAGCGCTGGGGCGTATCGGCCAAGGAGCTTCCTCACGACCATCCCGCCTGGGATTTGGAAAGCACCTATCTGGCACAGATGTGCGTTAACGCCATGACGATCTTCTCACCGGAAAAGATTATCCTGGGCGGCGGCGTCATGCAGCAGAAGTTCCTGCTGCCCATTATTCGCAAGAAGACCCTCGAACTGCTTGGCGGCTACGTGTGTGCCAAGGCTGTGGATGAAGGGCTGGAAAACTATATCGTTGAACCCGGCCTCGGTGTGAACAGCGGCGTCATGGGCGCTTATCTGCTGGCTAAAGAGGCGCTGGAGGAAGCATGAACGTTGTTGTAATGGATGCTCAGGGCGGCGGCATGGGAAAAATGCTGGTGGAACAGCTGAAGCGTGCCATGCCGGAACAGTGCATTGTAGCCGTGGGCACCAACTCTATGGCCACGGCGGCCATGATGCGTGCCGGCGCCGATCAGGGCGCCACGGGGGAGAATGCCGTGCGGGTTACCGCGGCGCATGCTGACCTGATCCTTGGCCCCATCGGTATTGTGCTATGCGATGCCATGCTGGGAGAAGTGACCCAGACCATGGCCTGCGCGGTGGGTAGTAGCAATGCCCACAAGATTCTGGTTCCCGTTACCCGCTGCCAGGTGACCGTGGCAGGCACCAAGAAAATGACCATGGCGGAAGCCGTGGCCGCCGCGGTGCAGGAAGCGGTGGCCTTCTGCGGGAAATAAGAAAGCTTGATAGCAAGAGACGGCTGAAGAAGCCGTCTTTTTTTTTATCCTCCCCATAAAAATTTTCGATCAAAAATGTTTGAATTGGCAAAATTCTGCCCATATCACAGCAGCATGCGGCACTTTTTTTGGCACAAAAGAGAAAAATGTAACATCTGACAATGCTGAACCAACCCTAAGTTGTATTGTTTGTAAACAAAATTTGAACAACGTTAACGATTTTCAAACAATCCGATTCTCCGACGTTTCACGGCATTTTTTACTTATGAGGTCGTTTTCGTTATGTTACTAGTCGTCTTTGTTATAGACAAAAACGACTTAACAAGTGTTTGGTTACATTTTAGTAAAGTTCGTTAAAATTGTGCTTTATAGGATTTCCACAATAGCAAACTTGACTTTTTGTTAGGGATTCACTATAATAAGACCATCGCTTGCGGAATCGGCGTGAATGATTCCGCGTTAGGTAAGGGAAAGGAGAATACTATGAAGACCAAGGGACAAGTCGTTGTCTCGCTCGCCTTGTCTGCGATGCTCGCTTGCACGAGTTTCCCCGCAGCCCTGGCACAGAGCAATCCCCAAACCACTACGGACGTAACCCAGGCTGAAATCGACCACGCACAAACCTCTATGCAGATCGCCAAGGAAGGCATCGTTCTGCTGGAGAACAACAACAACGCTCTGCCTTATGCCAAGGAAGGCAAGGTTGCTCTGTTCGGCATCGGCGCCATTCAGACGACCAAGGGCGGCACGGGTTCCGGCGCTGTGAACAACCGTATCGTCTACGCTGACGGCACGGTGGTGGAAGGCGAAGCTATTGCAACGTCCATTCTGGATGGCTTCACCAATGCCGGCTATGATGTGATTACCAAGGATTATCTGAAGGCTTTGGACGAAGCCAACCCCAACGACACCACCGGCTTGGGCATGGGCAAGTCCACCCTGGCTGATGATACCGCTTTGACCGAAGTGTTCACCGATGATGAACTGAAGGCCATGGCCGCTGAAACCGACACCGCTTTCTACACCATCCGCCGCAACGCCGGTGAAGGTGCTGACCGTGTAATTGAGAACGACTATGAGCTGAGCGAAAACGAGCTGAACAACATCAAGACCTTGTCCGCAACCTTCGACAAGGTGGTTGTGCTGCTGAACGTCGTGAACGTTGACGCCAGCTGGTTTGAAGAGTCCGGCGCAGACGCTCTGGTGCTGGTCTCCAACCCCGGCGAGCTGGGCGGCGACGCTATCGTCAGCGTGCTGAACGGCGAGACCAACCCCTCCGGTAAGTTGGTTGACACCTGGGCCAAGAGCATTTACGATTGGCCTTCCACCAAGTACTTCAGCAACATCAATGCTGATGATCCTTGGGAAGACGAAATCGAGTACTACTATGAAGACATCTTCGTAGGCTATCGCTACTTCGATACCTACAAGGCAGATGCCGTGCAGTACGAATTCGGCTACGGCCTGAGCTACACCACCTTCGATATCAAGGTGGACGAAGTTACCGCTGATGTGGACAACGTGACTGTGAAGGCCACCGTGACCAACACCGGTAGTGTGGCCGGCAAGGAAGTCGTGCAGGTGTACTTCTCTGCTCCTGACGGCACCCTGCTGAAGCCCTATCAGGAACTAGCCGCTTACGGCAAGACGGATGAGCTGGCTCCCGGCGAATCCCAGACCTTGACCATCAGCTACCAGACCACCGAAATGTCCTCCTACTCCGAGGAAAAGGCTGCCTACATCATGGAAGCCGGCGACTACACCG
>CAVBFK010000374.1:0-6503 GCA_963594395.1 Lachnospiraceae bacterium | reverse complement strand
ATGGCACCGTTGCCGGAAAAGCTGGGCTCGATAAAGTCCCACCAGGTCAGCGCCTGAATTTCACTGCGGGCGGCGGCAATGGTGTAGAATTGCTCCAGCCAGTCGGCCTGGGTCAGCTCGTTCCATCCGCCGTGCCACGTGCCTTCAGACATGGCCATCTGCGACCAACTGCTGCCGGCATTGCCCTTCTGGCGGAATCCACCGTTGACGCCCATTTCGGTAATGTGAATGGGCTTGCCCAGGGCGGCGAAGGCGTTCAGCAGCTTGTCGACTGCCACCAAATCGCGGCCGGGGAAGTAAAGCTGAATGCCGACCACATCGAAATCAATGCCGGCTTCCAGGATGGTCTTGAAGTAACGCAGGGGACTGCGGAGATGCTCCGGCAAGGGTCCGTAGCAGTTGTAGCGGCCGGCCACATATTCCGCAAAGGGCAGGCAGACATTAACGATGGAAACAGCCTTGTCGTTGGCCTCCCGGAGAGCATCCGTGGTGGCACGGGTCAGATCGATGAGCTGATCCTGGTTCAGCTCGAAACAGTTCGCCCAGTCGTGGGCTTCATTCATGCTGTCCCAGTACTGGATGGTATCCCGATAGCGGCTGACATGGTGGCGGGCAATATTGGCCGCTTCCTTCCGCAACTCGGGATAGCTCAGGGAAAACAGCCACGGGGGATTGACGTCCTTGTGGCCGAACCACAGGGGATGACCCTTGGGCGTGATTCCTTTGTCCAGCAGGAAGGACAGCACGTGATCCACATATTCGTAATTGTAGTGATCCTTCTCGGGCACGGTGGTGCCGGGGTAGAAGGGAATGGTGGCAAAGTCGTAGGCCTGGGTAAAGAACTTGGCATACCGCGCTGCGTCAGAGGTGTAGTGGAAGATGTTGCAGCCCAGCTTCAAATCCGTGCGGGGAGAAGCGAACACCTTGGCGCGGGCGGATTCGACCAGGGCGCCCTCAGCAGCGTAAATGGCGTTGGACAGGGCATAGAGCCTGTTGTCAGGGGTGTTCTGCCCCCGGTCAGACAGGTGCTTCAGCTCGATGGCGGCATCCAAATGCCCCTGCACCGTGGGGGATAGCTGAATCCCCTCGGCATATTTCTGCGCGTGGTGGATGTAGGTGCGGATGGCTTCCGTCACAAAGTCTACGAAATCCCCGGTGTAGCCTTCCCCCTGATTGTCTGCCATGACCCACAGGTAGCCGTACAGCGGCACGGCCATCTTTACGTGAATCATGTAGGGCGTTTGGCTGACTTGCAGGGAAACCACGCCGTCGGAGTCAATGGTCATGCGCCGCTCGTCCGGCTCAAAGTCCATGCCGCTGGCATAGGTGCTCTTGAGAGTTTTCTCATCCATGGGCATGCCGCCCAAACCATCCAGACGAACCTTTACTGTCTTCATCAGAATCACTCCTCAATGCGTACCTGGCGCAGAACGTTGCCGTCCCGGTCGGTGATGACGCGGATGCCGCAGGCGCCGGTGAACACTGCTTTGCCATTGACAGAAACCGTGGCAGAAGTACCGTCGGAGGTGATGGTGTAGTCCGTATCGCCAAAGTGCTGAGTGTAGGTGTATTTCATGCCGGAGCCAAGGCTGAACCATACTTCATCATGCATCATGTGCACGCCCCAGATGTGGGCCATGTATTCCAGGGCGGCCAGCATGGTGGGACCGTAGGCGTCCTGGAAGGGCTCGGTGCTGTCCTTGCTGAGCACCTCGTGAGAGGTCATGCCCACTCGGGAAGGCTCGCCGGTGAATGGGTCGAACTGCTGGGTGAACACGTAGCCGCCGCGGATCAGGGTGTCCAGCAGGGTCTTGCCCAGCTTGGTGACGATGGTCTCATAGCCGTAACGCTCCAGGGCGATGATGGCGCGCTGGAAAGTCAAACCTTCGCTTTGGCCGCTCCAGTTGTTTTCCGACGCGTTGCGGAAGGCAGGATCGCTGACCGATACGCTGGGCAGGGGCATGGGCGTCCAGAATTCCTTGGGGTTCAGCAGATGCTCCTGCACAAAGGCATCGGCCATTTCCTTGGACATGGAACCCCAATACATGCAGCGCAGGGTGTTGTGGCACAGCACATCAATGACGTTGCCGTTCTTGTCACGGTCGAAGAAGGCATGTCGATGCTCATCCCACAGGTGCTTCTTCAGTGCCGCAGCCACGGCCTGTGCCCGCTCCTGCCACATGTCTGCCTGACCGTCACCCCGCAAGCGACTGATTTCTGCCAGGGTGTCGCGGCAGGCGTAGGAGAAGGACATGATGTCCATGGATGCCATGGGCACCACATCCGCATCCACCGGAGGCGTGTCCGTGGTGCAGTACACGGGTGCCTTGCCGTAGCGCAGGGCGTTGTCCTCACCGGTGTCGTAGACGCAGTAGGATTCCAGACAGCCATCGTGGTTGCTGTCACGGGTTGCCCACAGATAGGCATCGAACTTTTCCAGACACACGGCCAGCTGATCCAAATAAGCAGGATCTTTGCCGGAAAGATACCACATGTTCAGTGCGTGGAGGGGAAAGCAGAAACCCTGGAACTTGTTGAACTGGGGCTCCACCGTGCCGTCTGCATGCCCCTGAATGGAGCCGGCAATGCGGCCGTCCTCCCGCTGGGTGCGCATAAACAGCAGCTGGTTGTTCATGGCGGCCGTCATGTTGCGCTTGGCATACATTTCGCCGCCCATGGGCTGAGTCTCCAGCCAGATCTTTTCGTAGCCGCCGCCCTCCACCAGCACGGTATCAGGGCCGAATTGGTTCAGGTTCAGCAGGCACTTCCTTTCTGCTTCGTCATAAAGCTTTTGAAGCGGCGCATTGTCGCAGGTAAAGGTGACACCGGTTGCAGGAAGCTTCATAAGATAAATCCTCCGTTCATCAAACGCTCTTTGCAGAGCTTTCTTGTTCTTGTGTACTATTCTACCCGATATTGACCATTTTGTGAATGCTCAATTTTTTTGATAATGCAGAAACACGCAAATTTGCCCGGCATCCTGTCAACTTTTCAGCAGGACTTTTCCTGGCAGGGGAAGAACAATTACATCAACATCGTCGTAATTTTGAAGGGAGCGACAAACCCATGAAGTTGGAAGAGATCAACATTCGGGATCCTTATGTGCTGACGCTGAACGGTCAGTATTATCTTTATGGCACCCGTGGGGCGACCTGCTGGGGTGAGGCGGACGGTTTTGACGTTTATACCAGCAAGGATATGGAGCATTGGGACGGCCCCTTTGAGTGCTTCCACAATGACGGCACCTTCTGGGCAGATAAGAATTACTGGGCGCCGGAAGTGCACGTCTATCAGGGCAAACTGTACATGCTGGCCAGCTTTAAGCGGGATGATTTGTGCCGCGGCACGGCTATTTTGAAGGCAGATTCACCCATGGGACCCTTTGTGCCCCACTCGGATGGACGGGTCACGCCGCCGGACTGGGAGTGCCTGGACGGCACCCTGTACGTCAGCCCGGAAGGCAAGCCCTACATCGTGTTTGCCCATGAATGGGTGCAGGTAGGGGACGGCGAAGTCTGCGCTCTGCCCCTGTCTGAGGATCTTTCCCGGGCAGACGGCGAGCCGATGCTGCTCTTCCATGCATCGGAGGCGGAATGGGCACGGCTGGTGCATCACCGCTCCAGCGGACGGGACGGCTACGTGACGGATGGCCCCTCTGTGTGGCGCACGGCAGACGGCAAACTGCTGGTGCTGTGGGCCAGCTTCTCGGATGAAGGCTACACCGAGGGCGTGGCGGTCAGTGACAACGGAGACATTACGGGGCACTTCACCCAAGTAGAGCCGCTGTTCCGCCGGGACGGCGGGCACGGCATGATCTTCCACGACCTGTCCGGACAGATGTATTTGACCTTGCATACGCCGAATGTGCATCTGCAGGAGCATCCCACCTTCATCCCCTTGGAAGAGAAGGACGGCATGCTGGCGGTGAAGCACACCGTGCCTGATTGGTACGCGCCGCTGAAAGAGCGTCTCCATCAGATGGCAGACACCCTGACGGCAACGGTAACCGGATGGCAGGGAAGCGAAGAAGTCTTCCGCCCGGAGGATTACGGCGCAGTGCAGGGCGAAAAGGCAACCAAGGCCATTCAAGCGGCTGTGGATGCCGCCGGCGAGAAAGGCGGCACGGTGCTCTTGAACGGCGGCGATTATGTTTCCGGCACCATCGCTTTACATTCCAATGTGCGCCTCATGGTGGCAGAAGGAAGCCGACTGCTTGCCAGCACGGATTTGGCCGACTATCCTGAGCACGTGGCCAAGCGCCTTACGGTGCAGGATACCAACATGGGCATGAATCAGTCTCTGATCTTTGCCGAGGACTGTGAGAACATCTGCATCTGCGGCGGCGGTGAGCTGAATGGTCAGGGCACGCGGGAGAATTTCCCCGGGGATGAAACCTGCACAGGCACCCCAGGCCGTCCTTTCCTGATGCGCATCATTGATTGCAAGAACGTGCACGTGCATGATATTACCCTGCGGTCTGCCGCCTGCTGGATGGAGAACTATCTGAACTGCGACCATGTTCTGCTGGAGCGGGTCACGGTACGCAACCAGACCAACTACAACAACGACGGCATTGATATTGACGGATGCCGCGATGTGATTGTTCGTCACTGCGATATTGAATCCGGCGACGATGCCTGCTGCTTTAAGGGCGCCAGCCAGCGTCCCACCGAACGGGTGATGATTGAAAACTGCCGCCTGTACAGCTGCTGCAATGCCCTGAAGGTCGGCACGGATACCCAGGGGGATTTCCGCGATGTGCTGGTGCGTTCCTGCCAGATTGGCGGCGTGGAGCATGACCCCAGCGGATTGAAGCACCGCTGCTCGGATTCCGGCGTTTCCCTGGAAATGGTGGACGGCGGCACGCTGGAAAATTTCCTCATTGAAGATATCACCATTGACCGCGCATGGAGCCCCTTCTTCCTGCGCCTGGAGGATCGCGGCCGGGTGAAGCCGGGGGATCCCAAGCCTGAAGCGGGCAATCTGCGGCATGTGGCCATGGCGCATGTTCGCGGCGGCGATAACGGCCCGCGCGGATCGTACTTTATCGGCATTCCGGAAAAGGCCATTGAAGATGTGCTCCTGTACGATGTGCGCCTTGAGCAGCATGCCAGCGAAAAGCCGGTACTGGATCAGAACGACATCAGCGAGCTTCGGGGTGTGTATCCCGATGCTCACATGATTGATGATCTGGGTGATGCACCTGCCCGCGGCCTGTGGGCACGCCACGTGCACGGCCTGTCTCTGGCAGGGTATGATATTCTGCCGGACAAGAAGGATCTCCGGCCGTACCTGGTAGCGGATCAGGATGTGACCTTTGATCAGATGAATCCGTAAGCATTGACATGATAGCGCCCCTGTCGGATGATACGCCGGCAGGGGCGTGATTCATTTTGGAAGTATGTCGAAAAGTAGCGAGCCAGATGTGCTTTACATGCTGACATAGTAAGGGCACCTAACATGCCGGAAAAGCCTCTGGACTCCTGTGCACGGCCTTCCCCTTACGAATGGATTTTTATGATGTTTCCAGGGACTTTGCGGTCGCCCCTGGACCCTTCGCATGCACATTTCCCAACTTGCTGAAACTTAAAGCTTCGGAAGCGTACCCCTTAAAGAAAGGAGACTGCGAAGGGGTTCGGGGGCGACCGCAAAGATCCCGAGAACATGGAAGAGCAAATGCTTCAAAGGAGAAATCAACTTTTGCCGCTTATTCAAAGGACTTCGTCCCTTGAACCATTATTGCGGTTAAGAAAAAGGGCGATCCGCAAGGATCGTCCTTTGAGGGATACATGAATGTTTACTCTTCCGTGCGGCGGCGACGGCGGCGCGCATAGTTATCTGCCGAGGTCGGTTCGTCTGCGGGAGCAGGCTCTTCTTCAGGAGCTGCTTCCTCTTCAGGCACTTCCTCTTCAGCAACATCGCCTTCGGCTGCTTCCTCCTGATCCTCATCAATGGTCAGGTCAGCATCGGCGGCCTGCTTACGGTTGGGGTAGAGCCGTGCAAGGGTTTCAGCCATAATGTCGCCTTCCTCGGCAACAGGCTGTTCACTCTCTTCGGTGTCTTCCTCTGGCTCTTCTTCAGCATCCTCAGCATCTTCACCGATGGGGCGGGTCACAGGCTCGTCTGCCTTGCTGGTAGGCTTGGCTTCCTCTTCGGTTTCCTCTGCGGGTTGGCTATAATCGCGGTAGGTACCAAGCTCTAGGTGATCCACAGCCTGGTCAGACTCATGCTTCAGCTGTGCGCGGCGGACGAAAGCAACCACCAGCAGGGCACCGCCGGCAACGGCCAGCACAATGCAGATCCACTTGATGACGCCCAGCGCGCTCTGCACCGTGTCCACAATGGCGGGCAGACCGTCGGAGGTGGGGATCTCCTCATGCACGGGGGCAGGAGGCGTTACAATAGGTGCCTCGGTAGGCACGGCGGTGGGGGTTTCGTAAGCAATCGGGATGGTGTTGCTGGTGAAGGTCACGGTCTAGTCCAGCTGATCCACACAGCGGGCA
>CAVBFK010000373.1:0-3392 GCA_963594395.1 Lachnospiraceae bacterium | reverse complement strand
ACAAGGGCGAGCATCATCTGGCGTCCTTCCTGGATGAGCAGCGGATGAACCGCCTGTACGAGAAGTTCCTGCTGGAATTCTACGCCAAAGAATGCCCCTATTTGCACTCAGAGGCATCCCGCATTCCCTGGGCGCTGGATGACGGCGTGGGCACCCTGCTGCCTGTGATGCAGAGCGACATCACTCTAAGCCGCGGCCATCATGTGTTGATCATTGATGCCAAGTATTACACCCACACCATGCAGACCCGCTTTGACGTGCAGACCCTCCACTCGAGCAACCTATACCAAATCTTCACCTACGTGAAGAACAAGGAAGCCGAGCTGGCCGCCCAGCCCCACCAGGTATCCGGCATGCTGCTGTACGCCGCCACAGACGAGGCGCTTCAGCCCGACAACGTGTACCGCATGAGCGGCAACCAAATCAGTGTAAAAACGCTGGACCTGAACCGGGAATTCCGGGACATTGCAGAAGAGCTGAAGGGGATTGCGGAGGAGGAATTCGGGAGAACGTAATTCATCTTCACCCTCCGAAAAAAGGCGATGACTCCTTTCGAGCCATCGCCTTTTGCATTATTCCCCAAACAATGCCGTGCTCAAATACCGGTCGCCGGTATCGGGGAAGAGCACCACAATGATCTTGTCCTTGTTCTCGGGGCGCTGTGCCAGCACCGTGGCGGCATGGAGCGCCGCACCGGCAGAGATGCCCACCAGCACGCCTTCCTTCCGGGCAACCTCCCGTCCGGTAGTGAAGGCGTCCTCATTCTCTACGGGGATAATCTCATCATACACCGTGGTGTCCAGGGTGTCCGGCACAAAGCCGGCGCCGATGCCCTGAATCTTGTGGGCGCCGGAAACGCCCTTGCTCAGCACCGGGGAGGTGGCGGGCTCTACGGCCACAATCTTCACATTGGGGTTCTGCTCCTTCAGGTACTTGCCCACGCCGGTCAAGGTGCCGCCGGTGCCCACGCCTGCCACGAAAATGTCCACCTTGCCGTCCGTGTCGCGCCAGATTTCAGGGCCGGTGGTGCGGTAGTGCGCCGCGGGGTTGGCAGGGTTCACGAACTGCCCGGGGATGAAGCTGTTGGGGATTTCCCTGGCCAGCTCATCGGCCTTGGCAATGGCGCCCTTCATGCCCTTGGCGCCCTCGGTGAGAACCAGCTCGGCACCGTAGGCCTTGAGGAGGGTGCGGCGCTCGACGCTCATGGTTTCCGGCATGGTGAGGATGATACGGTAACCCCGCGCCGCCGCCACGGAGGCCAGGCCGATGCCCGTGTTGCCGCTGGTAGGCTCGATGATGACGGAGTCCTTCTTCAGCAGACCTTTCTCTTCCGCGTCGTCCAGCATGGCCTTGGCGATGCGATCCTTGACGCTGCCTGCGGGGTTGAAGTATTCCAATTTGGCAAGGATGGTGGCGTTCAGGTGATGGGATTGTTCGTAGTTACCAAGCTCCATGAGGGGGGTGTTGCCAATGAGTTCGGTGGCCTGATGGTAGATCTTCATATTCAATGACTCCTTTTTATTTGTTATTAAGTAATAAAGTTGTCGTATAAAACAAACGAGCTAAGCTCCATCTTCCAGGGGCTTTCCGGTCGCCCTCTGGACTCCTTCGGATGTCTTCTCCGATGAAGTTGATTTGAATTGAAACTTAGTAAGTTTCGGAACAGTGCCCCTTCAAAGGAAAAAGCACCCCGAAGGTTTCCAAAGGGCGACCGGAAAGCCCTTTGGTCGCTCCGCAGAGCGAAATCTCCTTCTACACCCATCCGTCACGCGGCGAGGAATTCTTTTCATCACTTGACCCTCCTTGAAATACAAAAAAGACAGGACGGAAAAGACCCATCCTGTCTCGGAGATTCAGTGCATCTGTGTTCTTGTCAGGCATGGAAAGCCACGCACAGCCGCACTCCGCAACAGGACGCGCACTGACAACAACACATCATACCGTACATGACTTTCCACCTCCTCGCCTTGAATTGGTAGGGATTATAGACCCGCATCGGGAAATTGTCAATCCCTTTTTTGTTTTTCCCCTGTATCGTCTTCGGCCGATTCCTTGGCAGGATTTTGCCCGCTGAAAGGCGAACATAAAAGCGAATACGATCATTTCAAGGAGTGAAACCATTGGCGATCACTGCCTATTGCAAAAAGTGCCAGGAAGATGTGCCGCTGGGGGAGCGCTGTCCCCACTGCGGCGCCAAGCTGGCGAAATCTTCCGCGCGGGTGGCGTGGTGCGTCAGCCATACCCCGGTGGAGGACTGGATGAGCTGGAACAGCGTAGCCCGCATTCTTCTGCCCGTGTGGCTGGTGGTGCTACTCATGATCCTTCTGCCGGAGATGCTGCACAGCGGCGCTTCCGCGCTGGATCAGGTGCTGAAAAACGGCACCCTGCTGAGCATGGTGCTGCTGCTGCTTTTTTCTGCGCTGGTCACCCTGCTGGTGCTCCATTTTCAGGGGGACGACCTGATTGACTGCGTGGTGGACAGCCGCGGCGTGCACGTAAGCCGTTATCTGCCCAACCCTACGCCCGTGAAGCTCCTGCTGCGGCTCCGCTCTCCGCATCTCATTCAGGAGATGGAAGAGGGGGACGACGCCATCCTCATCACTTCCCACGAAATTCTCTGGAAGGACATGGCCCGCGTTCAGCTGTGGCCGGAAAAGCGGCTGGTGCTCATCTACGCCCCGCACTGGTGGATGAATCTGGCGCTGTACTGCACGCCCTTCACCTGGGAAGACACCCTGCAATACATGCGGGACAAGGTGGGGCGGAAGAAGAATCTGCTCCTGCCGCGGGAGCTAATCGCACCCCCGAAGCCCAAGGCATCCCGCGCCAAGGTCAAGCCCGCAGACGTGCCGGTCACGCCCGAGGAGCCGCCGGTGGAGGATTTGCCCCTGCCCGAGGAGCCGCCCCTCTCTGAAACAGACGATCTTCCGCCCGAGTTTTCCACAGAAGATGCAACCATGGGGGAAAACGATTCTGTTGTGGAGGACCTGCCTGAGATGCATGACACGCCTGACGCGTCCCCCATGGAAGAAGCGCCCGATGAACCGGAAGCTGCCCCGCAAGAAGAGCCCGCCCCGAAGGATGACGGCGGCGAGCAAATGCGGATGGATCTGTAATATAACACCGCCTGCCTCATTACGAGACAGGCGGTATTTTGATGTTTTTTTAGATTTTACTTGCCGAGCTTGGCAGCGATGACTTCCGCGGCCTTCTTGCCCCAGACCAGGCAGTTGCCGTGACCCATGCCGCCGATGGAGTTGTGACCGCCGACGTTGGCCATACCAACGATTTCACCGGCGATGTAAACGCCCTCAATGACCAGGCCGTCACTGTTGAGCACTTCGCAGTCTTTGGTCATCATGGGGCCGCCGGAGGTGATCATGACGTAAGGA
>CAVBFK010000372.1:0-15678 GCA_963594395.1 Lachnospiraceae bacterium | reverse complement strand
GCGTTCCACGGTACAGGGCGTTTTGGCCGGCTTGGGCTTCCGCAAGGAACAGCAGGATCAGCCTGCACGGCTCCTTTCCGGCGGCGAGCGCACGCGGCTTTGCCTGGCACGGATGCTGCTGACGGAGCCGGATTTGCTCCTCCTGGACGAGCCCACCAACCATCTGGACTTGAAGTCCATTGCCTGGCTGGAAGATTATCTGCACACCTACCGCGGTGCGGTACTGCTGGTGAGCCATGACCGCTACTTTATGGATCACGTGTGTGATCGCATGTGTGAGCTCCTTCTGGGCGTTACCGAATGCTATGACGGCAACTACACCGCCTACATGGGCGAGCGTACCCAGCGGTTTGAGATCCGCATGAAGGCCTACGAGATGCAGCAGAAGGAGATTGCCCGTCAGCAGGCCATTATTGCCAGATACCGCCGGTTCAATCGGGAAAAGTCCATTCGCGCGGCAGAAAGCCGTGAGAAGCGCCTGGAAAAGATGGAACGGCTGGAAAAGCCGCAGGACGAGAGTGCCATTCACTTCCGCTTCGATTGCCGCCGCCGCACCGGCGAAGATGTGCTGATGATCGATGAGCTGAAGAAGGGCTTTGACGGCCGTACCCTGTTCGATCATGTGAAAATGCACCTGCGGGCAGGGGATCGGGTGGCACTCATCGGCGATAACGGCGTGGGCAAATCCACCCTCTTCAAATGCCTGATTGGGGAAGAAAAGCCCGACGGCGGCACCATCCGCCTGGGTGCAGGGGTAGATATCGGCTATTACGATCAGCATCAGGCCCACCTGCACGAAAACAAAACCGTGCTGGATGAAGTGTGGGACGATTTCCGCCGCCTGGATCAAACCGAGGTGCGCGGGGCATTGGGTCTGTTCCTCTTTACAGGGGATGACGTGCTGATGCCCATTTCGACCCTTTCCGGCGGTGAAAAAGGCCGGGTGGCGCTGACCAAGCTCATGCTCCACAAGGATAATCTGCTCCTCTTGGACGAGCCCACCAACCACCTGGACATGGACAGCCGCGAAGTGCTGGAGGATGC
Source organism: Lachnospiraceae bacterium (assembly GCA_963594395.1). Lineage (GTDB taxonomy): Bacteria > Bacillota > Clostridia > Christensenellales > Aristaeellaceae > CAKUFA01. The sequence continues at coordinate 14,634 of CAVBFK010000372.1, read as the reverse complement.
CCTGGAAGGTTTCCCAGGCACCATCCTTGCCATCAGCCACGACCGCTACTTCATCAACCGCTTTGCCAACAAGGTGTGCGTGCTGGAAAACGGCGGCATCCGAGAATACCTGGGCAATTACGACGATTATTTCGAGAAGATCAATCGTCTGCAGGAGCCGGACGGGGATGCACCGCAAATTACCCGCACGGCCATGGATAAGGAAAAGCGCCGTTCCCGCGAGGAAGAAAAGCGCCTGCGGGAGCACAAGGCGGCCTTGAAGCAGGCGGAAGAAGCCATTGCCAAGGCAGAAGAAGAAGCGGCGGACATGGAGCAACGGCTCGCTCAGCCGGATACGTACCAGAATGCAGATCTGGCCGCGGAGCTTGCCCGTGCTTATCAGCAGAAGAAGGACGAAATCGACCGGTTGTATCAGCGCTGGGAAGAACTGGAGAGCGAGACGGTGTAAATCCGCGCTTGCACCATTCTGCGGCGTTTGTCAGTGGCCAAACAGAACGATTCGTGATACAATGCATCCGTAACAAAAAGCATGGATGACAGAACAGGAGTTAAGATTCATGACCGAACAGATGAAGGTAGGCATCATTTCACTGGGTTGCAACAAGAACCGTGTAGACAGTGAAACTGCCTTGGGCATCCTGCAGGAAAACGGCTACGTCTTCACCGGTGATCCGGCGGAAGCGGATATCCTGATGGTGAACACCTGCGGTTTCATTGGCCCAGCCAAGGAAGAATCCATTGACGCCATTCTGGAAATGGCTGAATATAAGAAGAACGGCAAGTGCAAACTGCTGATTGTTTCCGGCTGCCTGGCACAGCGCTATGAGAAGGATCTGATGGCAGAAATGCCGGAGATTGACCTGCTCATGGGCGTGAACCAGTATGAGCAGCTGCCTGAGGCCATCCGCAAGGTTCTGGGCGGCAAGCGCATGGCACTCTGCCAAGATGACTACCACTATGCAGAGCATGCCCGCGTGCTGACCACCCCTGGCTATTCTGCCTATACCCGCATTGGTGACGGTTGCTCCAACCACTGCACCTATTGCGCCATCCCCATGATCCGCGGACCCTATCGTTCCCGTCCTATGCAGGATGTGCTGAATGAGCTGAATCTGCTGGCTGGCAAGGGCGTGAAGGAACACATCCTTGTGGCACAGGATACCAGCCGCTACGGCACGGACTGGCAGAAGGAATCTGCTCTGCCGGAACTGATGGAGAAGGCCGCATCCATCCCCGGGGTGGATTGGCTCCGCGTGCTGTACTGCTATCCGGATGAAACGGATGACCGCCTGCTGGACGTGATGGCCAAGCACGACAACATCTGCAAATACCTGGATTTGCCGGTGCAGCACATCAATGACCGCATCCTGAAGCGGATGAACCGTCAAGGCGATTCCTCCGACATTCGACGCTGCCTGAAGGGCGCACGGGATCGCGGATTTATCCTGCGTACCAGCATCATTGTGGGCTTCCCCGGAGAAACGGATGAGGAATTCGAGGAGCTGATGGACTTCCTGGCAGAAGCAGAGTTCGATCGCATGGGCGCCTTTGCTTATTCTGCGGAGGAAGGCACGCCGGCCGCGAAGTTCCCTGACCAGATCCCCGAAGAAGTGAAGCAGGAGCGTCTGGATCGGCTCATGACCCTCCAGCAGGGCATCTCCCTGAAGCGGAACACCGCCCGTGTCGGCACCACCGAAAAGGTGCTGGTGACGGATGTGCAGGCGCATCAGTGCCTGGGCCGCAGTCAGTGGGAGTGCCCCGATGCAGACGGAAGCATTTATTTCACCGCGAAGGAAGACGTGAAGCCCGGCGACTTCGTGCAGGTGAAGATCACCGGCGCGGAGACCTATGACCTCAAGGGGGAACAGGTATGAATCTGCCCAACAAGCTCTCGCTGACCCGTGTGGCACTGATCCCTGTGATGGTGGCGCTGATGTATCCGCAGACCGAGGTGTGCAACATTCTGGCAACCATCGTGTTTGCCGTGGCCGCCTTTACGGATTTTCTGGACGGACACATTGCCCGCAAGCAGCATATTGTGACCGACTTCGGCAAGTTTGTTGACCCTGTGGCAGACAAACTGCTGGTGCTGAGTGCGCTAATCATGCTGATTCAGCACGGGGTGATGCTGGCCTGGGTCACCGTGGTGATTCTGGCACGGGAGCTGTGTGTGGACGGCCTGCGAATGATCGCCGTAACCCATGGTCAGGTGATTGCCGCAGGCAAACTGGGCAAGATCAAGACCGTGAGCCAGATTGTGCTGATTCTATGGCTGATGATTTCCCGTCAGCCGGTGATGCGCAACTGGCTCAGCGGCATCCTGACCCTGTGGGTGCTGGTGATCACCCTGTGGAGCGGTATCGATTATTTCGTGAAAAACGGATCTTGCATCAAAGAAATCAAGTAAGTATGAAGTGACTGGTGGAAGGAAGGTCGAATCTTCATGATCGCTGAAATCCTTTGCGTCGGCACAGAATTGCTGATGGGACAGGTGCTCAACACCAACGCTCAGTTCATTTCCCGCCGCCTTTCTGCGCTGGGAATCACCCAGTATCATCAGACGGTGGTAGGGGATAACGCCGAGCGGCTGGAAGAAGCCTATCGTCTGGCCTTGTCCCGGGCAGATGTGGTGATCACCTCCGGCGGCCTTGGACCCACGGTGGATGATATCACCAAGCGCGTGGCCGCGAAAGTGGCCGGCAAAGAGCTGGTGCTCCGCCCTGAAGCGGAGGCCATGGTTCGCGAGCGCTTCCAGCAGTACCACAAGCACATGACCCTCAATAATATGAGCCAGGCCATGTTCACCGAAGATACCATCCTGATGCTCAACCCCAACGGCACCGCCCCCGGCGCTATTGTCCCCATGGGGGAGGGCAAGGTGGTTATTCATCTGCCCGGCCCGCCTTATGAACTCCAGCCTATGTTTATTGATCAGGTGGAACCCTGGCTGCAGAAGCGTTCCGGCCAGGTGCTGGTGAGCCGCTACATCCGCATCTTCGGCATGGGCGAAAGCGAAGTGGATCAGCGCCTGCAGGAATTGGAAATGCAGAGCAATCCCACCCTGAGCCCCTATTGCTCCTTGGGTGAAGTTCAGCTCCGTGCAACGGCCTGCGCCGCTACGGAAGAAGAAGCCCTGGCCTTGGTGCTCCCCTTGGTGGAGAAGGTCAAGGAAATGCTGGGTGACGTGGTTTACGCCGTGAATGAGGATGACCGCGGTTCCTTGGCCATTTCTGCTGTGGAGGCGCTGAAGAAGTCCGGCAAGACCGTTGCCACGGCGGAAAGCCTGACCGGCGGCCTGATTGCCGCCACCATGGTGGAAGTCCCCGGCGCCTCGGAAGTGGTGCGCGGCGGTTTTATCACCTATCAGACCGATACGAAGACTGTCCTGCTGGACGTTCCTGCGGAAACTATTGAGCGCTGCAATGTGGTCAGCGCGGAAGTGGCCACGGCCATGGCCAAGGGCGCGCGGGAAAAGCTCGGCACGGATATTGCCGTCAGCGCGACAGGCCTTGCAGGCCCCGGCGGCGGCACGGAAGAGCTTCCCGTGGGCACTGTCTATCTGGGCATTGCCACGGAAAAGGGCGTGCAGGCCATTCGATTGAACCTCGCCGGCAACCGTGACCGCATTCGCACCCTCACCGTGAAGCATGCATTGGACGCTGTGAGAAAGGCATGCATGGCATAAGAAAATGAATGCTTCATCACGGTTTGTTCGCCTTGACAGCCAAAGGCAAAGCACTATAATGGACGGAGATTAACTGGTGAACGAAGGAGCGATCCGATGAGGTATGTATCCATCAGCGGCGCAGTTGCGGCAGGAAAAAGCACCCTGCTGGCCAGACTGCTGGAACGGCTGGGCGATCGGGCTTCTGCACACGTGGAGCGCCCGGAAAACAATCCCTTTATCCTTCCGTATTACGAAGATCCGCCCCGTTGGTCCTTTCATAGCCAGATTTCGTTCCTTTCCCTGTACTTTGATGACGATACGCCGAAGGATGAACGGGAGTTCTACTTCTACGACCGCTGTCTCATTGAAAATCTCGTCATTGCCCGTTATCGCCTTGAGGAAGGCGACTTGACCCGGGCGGAGTACAGCGTGATTGAGAAAATGGCGCAGGGCATTGAGAAGCTCATGCCGCCCATTGAGAAGTACATCTATCTCCGTTGCTCTGCCGATTTGCTGGTTCAGCGCCTGCGGGAGCGCGACCGCAGCTACGAAAGCGACCTTGGTATGGCCTACGCCAGCAAGCAGAAGGCGCTGTACGATGCCTGGGCAGAAACTTTGCCCCAGGATAAGGTGCTCGTGGTGGACGAAGACGAAGGCGTGGATCTGGAGAAGATTGTGCGGTTTTTGGAAGAGTGAATGATGGGATGCTCATGAAGGAGCATCCCGTTTTTGTTCGCAGGGATAGGCACCGTCATCCCCCTCTATCAGCTTTTTCCCTCTTCAGCTTGCACAATAGAAAAAATGCTGTATAATAAAAACTGTATGTCACTCCAAACGGCGATCCCCTTGCCAGGGGCATCGCTTTCCCATTGAATCCGAAAGGAGTCCGACCATGGCTGGCTTGCTTGCAACCCTTACCTCCATTGCCGCGGCAGGAACATTGATGGTTTCTTCTGCCGTGAACGAAGCTGCTCCCCAGAATGATCCGGACGGCATCTTCCTGGTGAACCGCCAATGGCGCATCAGTGAGGATTATGTGCCGGAACTGCGCATGGCAGATGTAACGGGTCAGGTGCGGCGTCTTCGCCCGGATGCGGCTACCGCATTGGAAGAAATGTATGCCGCCGCTAAGGAAGAAATCGGCGTGACGCTGACCTCCATCAGCGGTTTCCGCAGCTATAGCAAGCAGCAGACCATCTACAAGAATAAGCTGACGCGGGTGAACGGTAGCTATGCCAAGGCAGACGAGTACGTGGCGCGCCCCGGTGCCAGCGAGCATCAGCTGGGCTTGGCCATGGACGTTGGCCAGAAGAACAGCAAAACGGGCTTGTCGGCCAAGTTTGCCGATACCAAGGGCGGCCAGTGGCTTGCGGAAAACTGCTATCGCTTCGGCTTTATCCTGCGCTATCAGGCGGATTGGGAAGACATCACGGGCTATAAGTATGAATCCTGGCACGTGCGCTATGTGGGCAAGGAACTGTCCATGAGCATCAAGGAAGCCAATGTTCCCCTGGAAACCTATCTGCTGAGCCTCCGCGAGGAGACGCTCATGAATATTGTGAAGTAATCAAAACGGAAGAGGTGTGGAGTATGCGGAGGCTGACCTGTGTGCTGATGGCACTCCTGATGCTGTGGACGTGTGCCCTGGCGGAGGAAGAAGGACTGCCGGAGTATGATGGGCCTGAATGGACCTTCGAGGTGGCATTGGAGGATATTGATGAAGATCTGCTGATGCTGGCCAACAGCGATTCTCCGCTGGATGCGTCCTATGAGCCGGAGGATCTGCGCAGCATTACTGCACGCAAAGATGATGACGATGGCAACAACATTAACGACGGTCTGTACCTGGCGTCCGGCGGCACGAAGATGCTTCGCAAGATTGCCTTCAGCGCTGTGAGTCAGATGATGGCCGCCGCCGAAAGCGATGGCGTGATTCTTTTCCTGCGCACGGGCTATCGCTCTTATTCTGAACAGGAAAAGCTGTATTCCCGTGCAGAACAGCGCGGCGATACCAGCACCACCCAGAAGGCCGGCGAGTGCGATTATCAAACGGGTCTGGCTGTGACGTTGGTGGGCAAGGCGAACCGCGGTTCCACGCTGACCACGGCTTTTGCTGAGACCACCGAGGGTCAGTGGCTGGCCAAGAATGCCGCCCGCTATGGCTTTATCTTCCGCTATCCCGAAGGGAAGGAAGACGTGACCGGCTACGCCTGGGAACCCTGGCATCTGCGCTATGTGGGCACTGGCGTGGCATCCTATATCGCCGAGAACAATCTCACCCTGGAAGAGTTCATGGAAGAGCTGAATGTGGCCTACGATGAATTCAAGAACAACGGCGGTGACGTGGAGCAGGCAACCAATGCGGTGCGTCTGCCCAAGGGCGCGGTGGAATTGGAGACGGAGGGCCCTGACGGAGATCATGAAATCACCATTTTCCACGACTGATACAAGGAGCGCGTGATGAACAAAAAAAGACTGCTGAGTCTCCTCTGCGCGGGAACGCTGCTGCTTCCCTTGGGCGTCTTTGGCGAAGAAGAGGAGGACGAAGAAGTTTCCTTTGCGGATGTCTCCGGCATGGATCTGGAGATTGAAGTCGCTTACGATGATGTGGAGTGGAACTTTCCTGTGGATCTGCAGGACATGGAGCCTGATAAGGTGATCCTTGCCAACAAGCATATGCTGTTGGATAAGGACTTTGTGTCCAAACCGCTGGTTTCCATCCCGACCCGTAAGTCCAATAAGGACGGCAGTAACGCCAACAATGGCGTGCTGAAGGCTTCTTCCGGCAAGATGCAGCTGCAGGAGGACTGCGCCGCCGCTTTGGTGGCCATGTGCGAGGCGGCGCGGGAAGAGGGACTGTACCTGTACCTCAAGAGCGCTTACCGCTCTTACCAGACGCAGAACACCATGTATTACAATCGCCTGAAGAAGAACAACGGCAAGGATGACGGCTGGGTTTCCAAGCCCGGCGCCAGCGACCATCAAACCGGCCTTGGCTGTGACGTGGTGCCTAAGAGCTGGCGGGATAAGTCCATGAACTCCAGCATGGCCAGCACGGAAGAGTGCCAGTGGATGGCGGCGCACTGCGCGGAGTACGGCTTCATTATCCGCTACCCGGAGGATAAGGAAGACGTTACGGAAATCAACTATGAGCCTTGGCACCTGCGGTATGTGGGCGTTGCGGCGGCAACCTACATCATGGAAAACGGCCTGTGCCTGGAAGAATTCCATGACCAGCTGCAGGCCGCCATTGACGAGTTCCTCGCCGCCGGAGGCAACCGCTCTTTGGTCGAAGATTTCATTCAGGTCTCGGCAGAGTAAAATAAGGTTGGAGGGTGGATGGCATGGCCTACAAGATCATTTCTGTAAAATGCCCGGAGTGCAGGAATACACTCTCCATCGAAGAGGGAAGAAAGCAGGCATTTTGTACTTATTGCGGGAATAAGGTCTTAATTAGCGATGAAAACGAGCATACGATTCACATCAGAGATGATGCAGAAATTCAGCAGACCGAAGCTGAACATGCCTTAAAGTTGAAAGAGCTGGAGATTCAGTGCGAACTTGAAAAAGGCAGCAGACGAATGAGAATTACGTTTGTAATTATATGGGCGATAATAACGCTTGTTCTTATTCTGCTGTTTGTATTAATGAGCTGTTCTCGACTAGCTGATATTCAGATGATGGCACTGGTTATGCTGCTTGTACTTGATATACCGATCATTGGAATTGGAGCTCACTTTGTCTTTAAGGTGATACCTGAAAAAGAAAACATAAGGATAATGACGCAGAAAGGCGGAATTGTATTTCCTAAAGGGCTTACACCGTTTGCAGTGCGAAATTACGATAGAGTAAGCGAGGTATTGTATTCCACAGGTTTTGATAATATTAAGTGTGTATGTCTTCACGATTTGAATGCACTTACTGCATGGGCACAAGAGGGGAAAATAGCTCGAATAACTGTTAATGGAAGAACCATTAGCAAGGGCGGAAAGGTGTATATGCCTGATGCACCTATTGTAATAACCTATCACGGTCGATAAGCTTTCTTAGATCCACAGTCAACAGACTGTGGATTTTTACTTTGACTCAAGTTCTTATTCGCTTTTCTGGGTGGGTGCGGGAGGGGGCTTTTCTCAGAAAAGCCGCCCTCCCGCAAATATGATGCAAAAACCCATCAAAGGGTGACAGGCAAGGCGTTTTGGTGCTATAATAAACTGGTTTTCTATTTTTCAAGAAAGAGGTGCGTCATGGAGCAGATCGAAGCCAGCGTGGAAGGCACGGTATACCGCAATCATGAAAACGGTTATTCCGTGGTCACGGTTCGGGTAGGACGCACCGAAACCACGGTTGTGGGTGTTCTGCCTGCGCTGTCTGCAGGGGAACAGGCCGTGTTTACGGGAGAGTGGGTGTCCCACCCCCAATATGGCAAACAGTTCAAAACAAACCTTTGTGAAGTGAAAACTCCGACAACCCTGCTGGGTATTGAACGCTATCTGGGCAGCGGCTTGATCCGCGGCGTGGGCCCGTCCACGGCCAAGAATATTGTCAAATGCTTTGGCGAGGAAACCTTGACCATCCTCAGCGAGCATCCGGAACGTCTGCAGGAAGTCCCCGGAATGGGGAAGAAGCGCTGGATGCTGGTTGCAGAAAGCTTTCAGGAACAACAAAAAGCCCGGGAAGCCATGGTCTTCCTGCAAAGCTACGGCGTCCCTGCCAATTTGTCAGTGAAGATTACCAAGCTCTACGGCGAGAATACCCCTCAGGTCATTCGCCAGAACCCCTATCGGCTGTGCGATGACCTGGAAGGCGTGGGATTCCAAACGGCGGATCGTATCGGCATGGCCGTTGGTATTCCGCCGGATAGCGAGTTCCGCATCCAGAGCGCTATCAAGTTTGTCCTGCGGGATATGGCAGGCTCCATGGGTCACGTGTATCTGCCCCAGCAGGAATTGATCCAGCGAACATCCAACCTCCTCCGCACGGAAGATGCCCTGGTGGAGCGTCAGCTCCGGCAGTTGGCGCTCAAGCGGGGCGTGGTGCTTTCCAAAACCTCGGAGGACGAGGATACTCACGTGTATCTTCCGGCGTTTGACGCGGCAGAGAAAGAGGTCGCCCAGCGGCTGTGCGAATTGATGGCGGCATTGCCCAGCGGCATGGGACGCAAGGCAGATAAGGAAATTGACCGCTTTGAGGAAAGACGGAAGATCCACTTCAGTCAGCGGCAACGGGAGGCCATTACATCTGCACTGGATACAGGCGTCATGGTCATTACCGGCGGCCCCGGCACGGGCAAAACCACGATCATTAATTGCATCATTTCCCTCCTGTCCAAGGAAGGCAATGTGGTGCTCTGCGCGCCTACCGGCCGTGCGGCAAAACGCATGACCGAAGCAACCGGCGTGGAGGCTAAAACGGTTCACCGCCTGCTGGAGTACGGCGGCGATGAAGGCACCTTTGCCAGAGATCAGGAGAACCCCATCGAGGGCGATTGCATCATTGTGGACGAAATGTCCATGGTGGATTTGATGCTGATGCGCTCTCTGCTGCGGGCCATTGAGCCGGGTACGCGCTTGCTCATGGTAGGCGACGCTGACCAGCTGCCCAGCGTTGGCGCGGGCAATGTGCTGGGAGATATCCTTGCCAGCGGCGCGGTGCCGCAGGTGCGCCTGACGGATATCTTCCGTCAGGATGAAACCAGCCGCATTGTGGTCAATGCCCACCGCATCAATCACGGCGAAATGCCCCTGCTCAATGAGAAGGGAACAGACTTCTTCTTCGAGCGAAACGAGACCGCAGACCGCGCGGCACAGAGCATTGTGCGCCTGGTGACCACGCGGTTGCCTAAGTACCTCGGCTACGGAGAACAGGATCGTCTGTCCCATGCCATGCGATCCATTCAGGTGCTGTCGCCGACCAGAAAAGGCGAGTGCGGCGTCAATAGCCTGAATGTGCTGCTGCAAAAGGAGCTGAACCCTCCCGCGCCTGACCGACCCAGCATTACCTACGGCGAGACCATCTTCCGCCTGGGGGATAAGGTCATGCAAACCAAGAATGACTACCAGATTGAGTGGAAGAAGGAAACGTCCAAAGGCTGGGAAGACGGTGTTGGCGTATTCAACGGCGACGTGGGCTTTGTGATTCACGTGGATAAAGAAGAGCATAGCCTAACGGTGCTTTTCGATGAGGAAAGAGAAGTATGCTACCAGAGCACACAGTTGGAGAACCTGGATCTGGCGTACTGCCTGTCGGTACACAAGAGCCAGGGAAGCGAGTTCCCGGTGGTGGTGATGCCGGTGGTGGGCGGCCCGCCCATGCTCCTGACACGAAATCTCTTTTACACCGCATTGACCAGAGCAAGAAATCTGGTGGTGCTGGCGGGGCGGGAGGACGTGATCCGTCAGATGGTGGAGAACGATCACATCCTGAAGCGGTACACGACCCTGACGGAACGGCTCCAGGCCGTGGCGGCGCTCTTGCCGCAGTCAGACGGCTGACGAAGCAAATCCTGCGGATTCTCTACCCGGAGAATGTGACCTGCCTGTGCTGCGGAGAACCTTCAGATGGTGAACCCCTGTGCGGTGCGTGCCGTAAGCAGATGGAAATCCGCCGGCTTGACGAAGAAGCAGAGGACGGCACCTGGTACAGCTGGGAGCATCAGGACGCGCCCCGTGCTCTGGTACTGCAGCTGAAGCACCACGGTGTGGAGCAGGCGGCAGAGATCCTGGCAGACGGCATGATGAAAACCGTTTGCGCCATGGGCATCCCGAAAGATGTCATTGTGACCTGGGTCACCATGCCGGAAAAGCGCCGCAAAAAACGGGGCATCGATCATGGCCGTACCCTGGCGGAAGCTCTGGCAAAGCGCATGCAGGTGCCCTGCCTGAAACTGCTCATCCGGCGGGAAGGCTCCCGACACACGCAGGAAGGCCTGGATCGCGAACAGCGGCTGAATAACCTGCAGCACGCCTTTGAGGCGATTCCCTTGCAGGGGGAGAATGTTCTGCTGGTGGACGATGTCCACACCACCGGTGCCACAGCGCTGTTCTGTACACGGGCGCTTTTGTTCGCAGGGGCGGGAAGCGTGTGGGTGCTCACGGCCACCGGTGCGAAGAGAAAGAAGCAGGAGGACAAGACGAATCCATGAAGCGAAAAATGGGATGGCTGCTTTTGCTGATCCTGCTGATTATGGGCATTGCCTGTGCGGCGCAGGCGGAAACCGCGGAAGACCTGACGGCCTCCGTAACGGTGACCGCCGCGGGCAAGAAAACCAAGCCCAAGAAAATGCGGGACGGCAAGTATACCACCTACTATACGCTGAAAAAGGGCGGCACGCTGGAGTTTGCCTGCGACGGCAAGAACCTCGGCGGACTGAAGGTGCAGTTTTACGAGCGTGCCTCTGCCGGTAAGGTGGAAGCGTTGGTAGACGGCACGTGGACGGAATGCGGCCAGGTGGGCGACTTCCTTAGCGATTATGTGACCATGCCGGAAAACACGACGCAGATTCGCCTGATCAATGAGAGTAACGGCCGCATGTACCTGGCTGAATTCAAGGTGTACGGCGAAGGGGACGAGCCGGAGGACGCGCCCCATTGGGTGAAGGCGGAAAAGGCAGATATCATGCTGGTGGTTTGCCACCCGGATGACGAGCTATTGTGGTTCGGCGGCCTGCTTCCCACCTATGCGGGGGAAAAAGGTCTGACCGTGCAGGTGGTGTATGTGGTGCCCGCTACGCCTAACCGCCGGCTGGAATTGCTGGACGGTCTGCAGAAGTGCGGCGTAACCGCCTATCCCAGCTTTGTGGGCATGGCGGATGCCCGTGCCAAAACGCTGGAAGGTCAGTACAAGCGCTGGAACAAAAAGACCCTGATGAAGAAAATGACCGCCCTGATCCGTGAATATCAACCGGAAGTGCTCATTACCCAGGATTTCAACGGTGAGTACGGTCACGGCGGTCATCGCGCCACAGCCGATGCGGCGACCAAGTCCGTGACCTATGCCGCGGACAGCAGTAAATACACGGAGTCTGCCAAGGAGTACGGCACCTGGCAGGTGAAGAAGGTGTATGTCCACCTGTATGAAGAAAATCAGATTCGGATGGACTGGCACCAGCCCCTGTCGGCCTTTGGTGGGCAGGATGGCATGACGGTTGCAACCCAGGCCCTGGAATGCCATGTGAGCCAGATGAAGAACTGGAGCATGGAAGAGGGCGGGGAGAATGACAACAGCCTCTTTGGACTGTATTACACCAATGTGGGAGAGGACGTCCATGGCAATGACTTTATGGAAAACATTCCGGGCTACGATACTGACGATGATTCTGCTGATGCTGACCCTGACGGCGGCAGCAGCGGAGACGACGCTGACTGATCTTGCCACAGCTTCCGACGTGACCGCTACGGCTACGGATCTGGAAGAAGAAACGGCGCGGGACATTACCGCCCAGTGCCTGCTGAACGGCAAGGAGCAGAACAAGAATCTGGATCAGGTGCGGGACGGCAACTACCGTACCTTCCTGGATGTGGCGCTGGATCACGGCGTGCGTCAGCTGCAGATTACGCCTCCCGAGGGCGAAGTCGCCGCGGGCATTCTGATCAAGTGGCGCTCTTTCCCGCTTGCGGCCAGCATCCAGGTGCAGAACGAGGACGGCGAATGGGAAGAAGTGGCGTACTGCGACGCGGACTTCAACGCCCAGTATATCGAACTGCCGAATTTGACCCAGACGTTCCGCATTGTGGGACGGGAAAGCGTCAGCACCAAACTTCAGATCTGCGAATTGACGGTGGTCACCCCCGGCAAGCTCCCGGATGATTTTCAGGTGTGGCAGAAGGCGGAAGGCCAAGTGGATATGATGGTGCTGGCCGGTCACCCGGATGATGAAATTCTTTGGTTCGGCGGCCTGATTCCCTATTATGCGGGACAGATGCAGAAAAAGGTGCTGGTGGTCTGCGCGGCATTCAATGTCTATAATCGCCGCCTGGAACTGCTGGACTGCCTGTGGACCTGCGGCGTGCGGATTTATCCCGTGTTCGCGGGCTTTGAGGATATCATTACCCAGGACGTGAATACTATCTTTGCATCCTGGGGCAAGCAGAAGACCATTAACAAAGTAGCGACCCTGTACCGAACGTATCAGCCTAAAGTGGTGGTTCTGCAGGATGTGAAGGGTGAATACGGTCACGGCGTGCACCGCGCGTTCTCCCTGGCGGGACGAGAAGCCATTGCCGTGGCCAAGGATCCCGAAAAGCTGACAGACTCGGGCTTGGAAGCCTATGATGTGCCGAAAGTGTATGTCCACCTGTATGAGGAAAATCAGATTCAGATGGACTGGCATCAGCCCCTGTCTTACTTCGGCGGCATGACGGCACAGGATGTGGCACGGGAAGCCTTTAAGTGCCACGTGTCCCAGCAGGGTAAGCGCTGGCAGGTGGAGGATGGCGGCATTTGGGATAACAGCCTCTTCGGCCTGTACTATACCACCGTGGGCGTTGACGTCATCGGCGGCGACATGTTCGAGCATATTGAGTAAGGAGGCACGCCTGTGTATAACGGAACCTTGGTGCGCCTAAGGGCATTTGAACAGGGCGACCTGGAAGGCAATCATCGCTTTGTGAATGATTACGATACGGTAAAGGGCATGATCAGCGGCATCCCTTTTCCGGCCTCCTATGAGGATGAACGTCGCTGGCTGGAACAGCAGAGCAGTTACACCAGGGGCGAGTACCAATTCGCCGTGGAGGATTTTGAAGGCAATCTGGTCGGCCGCTGCGGCGTCATTCGCCTGGACTGGAAAAACCGCCTGGCCGAGGTGGCCATTATGATCGGCCCGGAATACCGCGGCCGGGGCTACGGCAAGGAAGCCATGCAGCTGCTGTGCGATTTCTGCTTTCAGGAAATGAATCTGCACAAGCTGAAGGTCTCCGTGTTTTCCTTCAATGAGGCCGCGATTCGCTGCTATGCGGCCAACGGTTTCACCGAGGAAGGCCGGCTGAAGCAGGAAATTTTCCGCGGCGGAGCGTATCATGATGTGGTGTTGATGGGCAGAATCAACGCATAAGGGCAGAGGAGAGAAAATGATGAGAAAGATTGTAACGAAGTTCGGCGGAAGCTCCCTGGCGGATGCAGGCCAGTTTGCCAAGGTGCGTCACATTCTGGAGCTGGATGCGGCGCGCTGCTATGTGGTGCCTTCTGCTCCCGGCAGACGCTTTAAGGAAGACGACAAGGTGACCGACTTGCTCTACCGCTGCTATCACCAGCATGCGGCCGGGGAAGATTATCAGGAAACCTTTGACCGCATCGCGGCACGCTATATGGATATTGCTGAAGAACTGGGGCTGAATACCGACCTGGGAACGGCCCTGGATGAAATCAACGAGCAGATTGAAGCAGGCGCCGGCAAGGATTATTGCGCCAGCCGCGGCGAGTATCTGAACGGCATGCTTCTGGCAGATTATCTGGGCTGGAACTTCCTGGACGCCGCCAAGGCCGTATGCTTTGATGATCGCGGAAATTTCCTGGCGGAAGAAACCAATCAGCGCATGGCAGAACTGCTGAAGAACGGCAAGCAGACGGTGATCCCCGGCTTCTACGGCGCAAAGCCTGACGGCACGATTCACACCTTCAGCCGCGGCGGCAGTGATATTACGGGCGCCATCGTTTCCCGCGCCGTGAATGCCGATGTGTATGAAAACTGGACGGATGTCAGCGGCTTCCTGATGGCTGACCCCCGGGTGGTGGATCATCCTCGCGAAATTTCCTCCATTACCTATAAGGAACTCCGCGAACTGAGCTACATGGGTGCGTCCGTTCTGCATGAGGATGCCATGTTCCCTGTGCATAAGGCGGGCATCCCTACCAATATCCGCAATACCAATGATCCCACCCATCCCGGCACGGTGATTGCCCTGGATATGCCCCCGGAAACCGACACGCCCACCATTACGGGCATCGCAGGCCGCAAGGGCTTCAGC
>CAVBFK010000371.1:0-11646 GCA_963594395.1 Lachnospiraceae bacterium | reverse complement strand
TGATGGGGCTGGGGGTTTCACCCTCGATGGCATCTTCATGGGAGCGCTGCAGCGGGTTCATGACGGGGGCGGCCTTGGTCAGCACGGAAGTGTACGGATGGAACGGATGCTTGAACAGCGCTTCCGTTTCGGCAAGCTCCATCACACTGCCCAGGTACATCACGGCCACGCGGTGGGTGATGTGGCGGACAACGCGCAGGTCATGGGAAATGAACAGAATGGTCAGTCCCAACTGCTCCTGCAGGTCGCCCAGAAGGTTAATGATCTGTGCCTGAATGGATACGTCCAGTGCGGAAACAGGCTCGTCTGCAATGATGAATTCAGGCTGCAGGGCAATGGCGCGGGCAATGCCCACACGCTGCTGCTGACCGCCGGAAAATTCACCGGGATAACGGTCTGCATAGTCTGCCGTAAGGCCGCACATGTGCATCAGCTCTTCGACCCGGGCGTCCACCTGATCATTGGGCACCACGTGATGATACCGGAGCAGTTCACCGATGATGGAGCGCACGGACATGCGGGGGTTCAGGGAAGAGTACGGATCCTGGAAGATCATCTGCATCTTGGGCCGCAGGGGACGAAGCTCCTTGTTGCTCATCTTGGCAATATCGGTGCCGTTCAGCAGAATCTCACCGGAGGTCGGGTTATACAGGCGGATGATGGTACGTGCAAGGGTGGACTTACCGCAGCCGGATTCACCGACCAATCCCAGGCACTCGCCCTTATAAATGTCCAGCGAAACATGATCCACAGCCTTGACGTACTTCTGCGGACGGCGCAGAACACTGTCAGCAATGGTACGCTTCATGGGGAACCATTCGCAGAGGTCTTTTACTTCCACGAGCTTTGGTGCGGTTGCATAATCAAATTTTGCCTTTGCCATGCTTTCACACTCCCTCTTCGGTCTTTGGGACTTCGATAATGCCCTTGTACGAAACGGTCTTGTCCAGGCAATGGCAGCGAACAAAATGTCCCGGCGCGATTTCACGCATTTCAGGCCGCTGGTGCTTGCAGATTTCGGCGCACTCTTTGCAGCGGGGCGAGAAGGGGCAGCCTTCCGGCAGATGGGCAAGGTTCGGGGGATTTCCCTGAATGGTGTTCAAACGGTCGCCGTTGCGTTCCGGGTCAGGCAGGGAAGACATCAGTGCGTAGGTGTACGGATGTCTCGGCTCTGCAAACAGCGTTACGCAGTCGCACATCTCCATGATCAAGCCGGAATACATCACGGCCACACGGTCGCACATCTGAGCAATGACGCCCAGGTCATGGGTGACCAGAATGACGCTCATGTCCATTTCCTGCTTCAGGTTGTTGATCAGCTTCATGATCTGATCCTGAATGGTAACGTCAAGGGCCGTGGTCGGTTCATCGGCAATCAACAGCTTCGGCCGGGCACCAAGCGCCATGGCGATCATTGCGCGCTGACGCATGCCGCCGGAAAACTGGAAGGTGTATTCTTCCATGCGCAGTTCAGGGGAGGGGATACCAACCTTGCGCAGCAGTTCGATGGAGCGCTGCTTCTTTTCGGCGCGGGTCATCTTCTCCCCGTCGAACACTTCCATCAGCTGCTTCTTAATCTTCAGCACAGGCGAAAGGGAAGTCATGGGCTCCTGGAAAATGACGCTCATCTTCTTGCCGCGGAGCTTGCGCAGTTCCTTTTCCTTCAGGTGGGTGATGTCCTGACCGTCCAGAATAATCTGACCGTCTACCACCTGACCCGGCTTTTTCAGCAAGCCAAGAATGGAGCGGCAGGTTTGGCTTTTGCCGCAGCCGGATTCACCGACCAGGCCGAAGGTTTCGCCTTTGTAGACTTCAAAGGAAACACCGTCAACAGCCTTCACCAGCTCATTTCTGCCGGGAAAGTAGGTTTTCAGGTTTTTGACCTCAAGAATTTTTTCACTCATTGCGATCAACGTCCCTTTCTGCGCAGAATGTCGGTCAGGGAATCGCCCAGCAGGCTCAGACCGATGCCGGTAATGGCCAGCACAAGGCCGGGATAGAAGGTCATCCAAGGCGCATAGGAAATGTAGGTTCTGCCTTCATTCAGGATGGCACCCCACTCAGCCGTCGGAGGCTGAACGCCCAGACCCAGGAAGCTCATGGAAGCACCGGTGAGCATGCACATCACCATGTCGCTTGCGGCGTACACGATGGAGGAAGAAATCACGTTGGGCAGAATGTGCCGGAGCAGAATTCTTGCATCGGAGAAGCCTGCAACCCGTGCGGCCTCAATAAATTCAGACTTTTTGAGGGTGAGCACCTCTGCACGAACCAATCGGGCATAGCTCATCCAGCCCACCAGCCACAGGGCGATGTACAAATTGATGGTGCCGGTACCCAGAATGGTGATGATACCAATGACCAAAATGGTGAAGGGGAAGGCCATCATCACTTCGCTGATGCGCATGAGAATGTTGTCCAGCCAGCCGCCGTACCATGCGGCCAGCAGACCGATGATGCTGCCGAAGATCAGCGGCACCAGCACGCCGAAGAAGCCGATAGAAAGGTCAATACGCGTGCCCCAAACCACACGGGAGAAGATGTCACGGCCATAGTTGTCGGTGCCGAAGATGTGCGCGGCACTGGGTGCCTGGGTTCGGGCAGTGATGTCAATGGCTGTCGGGTCATAGGGCGCAATCCACTGCGGGAAAAACGCCATGATGAGGGCGATCACCACAATGATGACGCCCAGGATAAAGGTGGGCATCACGGCCCAGGCAGGCAGTTTACGCTTTTTGCGGGCTTCAATGGCCTGCGGATTGTATCGCTTCATAATACCCTCTCCTTTCGTTAGAATTCCACACGAGGATCGAGGAAAGAATACACAATGTCAGTCAGCAGGTTCACCGCCAGCACCAGCAGGGCAAACAGGAACACGACAGACTGCACAACCGTATAGTCTCTTGCAGAAATGGCATCATAGGTCAGCTTGCCAATGCCGGGAAGTGCAAAAACCGTTTCGATAATCACACTGCCGCCCAGCAGCGCGGCCATGCGCATGGAAAGCAAGGTTACCGTGGATACCATGGAATTTCGAATGATGTGACGACGCCGTACAGCGCCGGAGGAGATACCCTTGGACTTGGCAAAGTCCACATAATCCTGACGAACAATATCCACCACGGAATTGCGCATATCGCGAATCAGAATGGCTGCGGTCATCAAAGACTGCGTAAATGCCGGAAGAATCAGGCACTTAAATTCAGAAAGCAAACTGGTAGAATCCCAGCCGCCGGCAGGTAACCAGTGAAGTTTTACGGAGAAAAGGATCATCAGCAATAGACCGATCCAGAAAGAAGGCATAGCAATGGCGACCAGGGTAGAGATACGAATCACATGGTCGGTCGGCTGATCCTTCCGCAGACCGGAAATGTATCCCAGCGGCAGAGCAAACAGCAGACCCAAGGCCGTAGAGAAGAGGGTCAGCGCCACCGTCACGGGCAGACGCTCGGCGATCATTTCAGCAACGGGACGGGAATACTTCATAGAGGTTCCCAAATCCAGCGTCAGCAGACTTTTTAGGTACATCCAGTACTGCTCCAGCAGAGGCTTGTCCAAGCCCAGCTTGATACGCATGGCTTCCACGGCATCTTCACGGGCTTTTTCACCGGCCATGATGCGTGCCGGGTCGCCGGGAATCAGGCGAATCATCAGGAAGGTGATGACCGTTACCACAAACAGCACGGGGATCATCTGCAGAATACGTTTGAGAATATAGGTGAGACGACGCAAAATACATTCACCGCCTTTGGCATATTTGAGTCGATAACATGATTGAGAGGAGCCGACATGCTTTTGCCGGCTCCTCTCGTTGGGGCGGTTTGATGAACCGGACTTACTCTGCCTTGGACAGGTTCTCGCAGTAGTAGTTGGAGAAGGTGTCCACAGCCAAACCCTGAATCTTGTCGCTGTAAGCATAAGCGAAAGAGTTGTGGAACAGGGGGATGACGTTGGCATTGTCATACACGCGCTGCTGCAGTTCCTTGTACATTTCAACACGCTTGGTGTCGTCCAGCTCAATCAGTGCAGCGGCCTGCAGGTCGTCCAGCTCGGTGTCGTTCAGGCCGGTGAACCATGCCTTGCTCTGGTCATAGTCGCAGATCCAGCCCAGAACCTCGGAAGGATCATAGTAGTCATCAGACCACTGGAACATGCAAGCCTGGTTCTTCAGGTTCTGAGCGTTCTCGTAGATCGTGCCGCCGTCCTCGGTAACGATGTTGACGGTGAAGCCTGCGGGAGCCAGCTGACTCTGCAGCAGGATAGCGATCTGCTGATACACTTCGTTGGTGGAGCAGTACAGGGTGAACTCAACGCCGTCGGGATAGCCGGCAGCAGCCAGGTCAGCCTTTGCACCTTCGGGGTCATAGGGGGTTACTTCGAGCTCATCGTTGTAGTACTTGGTGTGAGCTGCGGACAGAACGGAGGCAGTTGCGCCGCCGAACTCGCCGTACACCACTTCAGCGATCTCTTCACGGTTGATGCCCTTCAGCAGAGCCTTGCGGACATTGATGTCGTTGAAGGGTTCCATGGTGGTGTTGAGCAGCAGGTAACGGATCTGGGTAGACTCAAAGGTCGTCAGGGTCAGACCGTCGGTGCTGCGGACCACATCCATCAGGGAAGCGGGAATGTCGCCCATGATGTCGATCTGGCCGGACTGCAGCTGCATCAGACGGGTGTTGTCGTCTTCCACGGTCTGGAACTTGATGTACTGGGTCTTCACGTTATCGGCATTGCGGTAGTTGGGGTTCTTCTCCAGCAGCACATAGTTGCCGCGGTTCCACTCCTTGAGCATGTAAGCGCCCGTGCCGATGGGGTTCATGATGTACTCTTCTTCGGTCATGGATTCATAGTAGGACTTGCAGCCCAGAACCATGTTGAAGCTTGCCAGCTGAGACAGGAAAGCACCGTTGGAGGACTTCAGGGTGATTACCACCTGAGAATCCGTTGCTTCTACGGTGTCGATGGTCTCAGCGATAAAGCGATATTCGCTGGTTTCCGTGTCGCGGGCACGATACAGGCTCCACACCCAGTCGTCACCGGTCACAGGGGTGCCGTCGGAGAAAACGACATCGGGCAGCAGATTGAAGGTGTAGGTCAGGCCGTCATCGCTGATGGTCCAGTCCGTGGCCAGCAGGGGCTCAACAGTCACACCGTCGCTGCTCATACGGACAAGACCCTCTTGAATCTGCTCAGAAACGTGGATTTCAGGTCCGCCGACAGCAGGCGCGTTCGGCTCAAGATAAGTGGGCTCGGTGCCGCCAATGACGATGGTATCCTCTTCCGCGAATGCGGCGGATGTTACCATCAGGCAGAGCACGAACAGGGTTGCAAGAAACTTCTTCATGTTCCAATCTCCTTTCATGACCTCTGCAAGAGCACGGAAACATAAATGCTCTTGTGGGTTTGATTATAGGATGATATCTACATTGCGTCAAGACAAAAGTGCCAGTTTTTGAATAAAAAAAGGCGTTTTATTCACGAATGAACAATAAAAATACAAGACATTCGCCTGTGGTGAAATTTTCATGCAGGTTTCATGCAAACGGGGAGGGCGGCTGACATAATGAAAACATGGATGCAGAAGGACACTTCCAGAGCAAACAGCAGATGAAAATCCATTGCAAGAAGGCGTACGCCAAACGGCAAATAAACGCGGCAGACCGGCCCTTTCAGACGCAGTCTGCCGCGTTGCTATGAATCAGAAAAGCAAATTTTTCAATGCGTAAGAATTGCGCTCCACCAGCTCGTAAACCACGATGTCGGGTTCATAGTTGATCAGATCATCAAAGGTGTACGTGCTTAAATGGCGGAAACAGGTGCTCTGGAATTGCGAACCCACAAAGGGAACCATGGCAGTTGAGAAGGAATCGCGGATCACATAGAGTCTGCGGAGATCGGCCGTCTCGTCGGCCTCAGCGGTGATGGCGGCTGAAAAATCATAGGCGGTTATCTGCATCTGGTGACTGTCGTATCCCGATACTTCATAGTTGTGGTCCACGCCCTTCATCTGCTTTGACAGATACAGCATCTGCGCCAGATCGCCGGAAGTGGCGTCGCCTTCGGTGATCGCAATCTCATCAGCAGTCAAAGAAGGCATATCGATCCCCAGTTCCTTAAGCATTGCGGCACTGCCAACATAGCCGCCGATCTGATTCCAGTGAGAGTCCGTCTTGTAGTAAATGTTGTACTCGGTTTGCTCCTTAGCTTCCATCAGTTCTTCATAAGGGTACACAACACGAAGGTCGGTGTTTTCGCGGAGGTAGTTAACGAGTTGCAACACACCGTAGTTGTCAGCAGGAAGACCATATTCATCGGGCATGTTTTCATAGTAGATTCGTTCCTTGTTGGGCGCAAAGTAAAGGACAAACTCAATGCCGTACTCTTTCAGCACTTCGCGGAACTGCAGGCAGTTATCTGCAATCAGCTGTAGTTCTTCCTCCGTGTAAAGGTTGGTGCCTTGGTAGCAACTGAGCGGATCGCCATCACTTTCGCGAACATAGAAGAGCCAGCCATCTTTGCCGGGAAGGACATAATCACTGGTGGATTTATGAAAGACATAGTAGTCAATCGAAGAATTCAGGCTGATCAACTCATTACGGAAAGGAATTCTGTCGCTCAGATAGCTGGTGAACAGTGTCGGAAAACTTCGATAGGTGGATAGCGACAATTCCGGTACTTCTGCCTTTTGCCGATTTTCATAGTTGGTGTTGTCAGCCAAAGGCTGCGCGAAAAACCAAATGCCCCACGAAAGGCAGATGATCACAACAAACGCGATCATGAGAATCCATGAACCGATACGCTTTTTCATCTTTCCACCTCTTAAAACTGGAAATAGATAAACGGGTTGTAGCTGTTGCCTGCAACAGAAGCAAGGCAGAGCACCAGCAGAAGAACACACAGAATGGACTCAGGCACAGAATAACGCCACTTCTTCATGATCTTTTCGGGGATGAACTTTGCAAATCCCATGCCGAGCACTGCACAACAAAAAACTGCGATCGTTTTCAAGTCAACACATTGCAGAAGCAGACCTATGCTCTGATATCGCCATGGCATGAGCATCCGTGCAATGTAGCGCACGGCCAAGCCTGTGTTTGCGGCTCTGAACAGAACCCAGCCAAAGAGCACCACGAGGAAACAATACAGCATGCCAACCCAATGATGCTTGTCCAGCCACTTCTTCAAGCCTACACGTTCAATGATGGAAAAGAAACCATGGTAGAGTCCCCACAGCACAAAGGCGAGATCAGCACCGTGCCACAAGCCTGTCAGAAAGAAAACGATGAACAGGTTGATGTAGGTACGAGCTACGCCTTTGCGGTTGCCGCCCAGCGGGATGTACACATATTCTCTGAACCAAGAGCCCAGCGAGATATGCCATCTGCGCCAGAATTCTGTGATGGAAGAAGACATGTAGGGATACTGGAAGTTTTCCAAAATGTCGAAACCAAACATCTTGCCCAGACCGATGGCCATATCAGAGTACCCTGAAAAGTCATAGTAGATCTGGAACATGTACGTGAGCGCCGCTACCCACGCTTCTGCACTGCCGACGCTGGCAAGCTCGCTACTAAAGATCGCATCGACGCAAGCACCCATGACATTGGAGATGAGCACCTTCTTTGCCAGACCAATGATGAACCTGCGGAAGCCTTTGGTTACGCCGTCCCAAGTGATGCTGCGCTCTTCGATCTGCTTGTTGATGTCTTTGTACTTCACAATAGGGCCTGCAATCAACTGCGGGAAGAACGCAATGTACAGGGCCACATTCACCAGTTTCGGCGAAGCATCCGTGTCACCGCGGTAGACATCCACAATGTAGGAAATCGCCTGGAAGGTGAAGAAAGAAATGCCGATAGGAAGCGAAATCTGCGGCACGGCAATCAGCGTTTTGCCAACAATGCCATTGAGAATCGAAACAAGGAATCCGGCATACTTGTAATAGCCGAGGATTGCCAGATCACACACAACGCCTATGGCTAATGCAGCTTTCTTTGCTCCGCCCGAGGTTTTGGCAATGACCCTTCCGACAAACCAGTTGAGAACCACCGATGCAACCATCAATAGCACCAACACTGGTTCCCCCCAAGCGTAAAACACTAAGCTTGCCATGAGAAGCAGGATGTTGGAGTATTTCTTCTGAACAAAGTAGTTCAGGATAAAGACGACAGGCAAAAAGAACTGCAGAAAAATCGTTGAACTGAAAACCATAAAGCCACCACTTTCTATCTTTCAATTCAGCAAAAGCAATACAACAGCTACAGTTTACCATGAACAATGAAAAGTGTAAAGATGCGGGGAGGAGGGATAAATTTCAAAACATCGTCTTCTCGCATCCTTCCCCCTGTTGACAATTCCCCTCTGTCTGCTATAATCAAATTACACGAATTTTAGAAAAACAAGGGGGAGTCCATGTGCTGGCGCAGACCTTGGGCTACGGATTGAGCGGCGTGAATGGCTTTGCCGTGAAGGTCGAAGTTTACGCCGCGCCCGGGTTGCCTGTGCTGGAAATTATCGGTCTGCCGGACGCTTCCGTCAAGGAGAGCCGGGACCGCGTCAGCGCGGCCATTGTGAACTCCGGCTTCGCCATGCCGGTAGCACGCATGACGGTTAACCTCGCCCCTGCCGATATGAAAAAGGAAGGTCCTGCTTTCGATCTGCCCATTGCGGTCAGCGTATTGATGGCATCTTCCCAGCTGGATCGAATGGATTTGACGAAAGTCCTCATGCTGGGTGAACTGTCGCTGGACGGATCCCTGCAGCCTGTTCGCGGTGCCTTGCCCATGGTGATCAGCGCCAGCGAGCAGGGCATCACCGATGTGATTCTCCCCAAAGGCAACGCCATGGAGGTTGCCTGCATTCAGGGCATTTGCGTGCATCCGGCGTCCAGCCTCCGGGAAGTGGTGGATCACCTGAATGGCCGTACCCATATCCCGGCACAGGAACAGCGCATGTATTCCGATATTTTGCAGGAGCGCAAGCCGCTGTGCGACCTGGCGCAGGTGCAGGGTCAGCTTGGTGCCCGCCGCGCGCTGGAAGTCGCCGCCGCCGGTGGTCATAATATGCTGATGATTGGCGTGCCCGGCAGCGGCAAAACCATGCTGGCCAGATGTCTGCCCGGCATTCTGCCGCCCATGACCTTTGAAGAAGCGCTGGAAACGACCCGCATTCATTCCATTGCAGGAAAGCTTGCTCCAGGCAACGGCCTGATGGTTACCAGACCGTTCTGTGCGCCCCATCACAGCGCATCCGTTGCGTCACTGATTGGCGGCGGCACAAATGCCAGACCCGGCGAAGTGTCGCTGTCCCACAACGGCGTTCTTTTCCTGGATGAGCTCCCGGAATTCAGCCGTCAGGCGTTGGAAGCCCTTCGTCAGCCCCTGGAAGACGGCGTGGTGTCTGTGACCCGCGTGCAGAATCAGGCACAGTACCAGTCCAGCTTTATGCTCATTGCCAGCATGAACCCCTGCCCTTGCGGTTATTACGGCAGCAAAACCAAGCAGTGCCGGTGTTCTCAGCGGGAGATTCGCCGCTATCTGGACCGCGTGTCCGGCCCACTGCTGGATCGTATTGACATCCAGGTGGAGGTGGACGCCGTGCCGGTCAAGGAGATCAACGCTTCCCAGGGTGCAGAATCCTCGGAGGTTGTGGCGGCACGGGTGCGGAAAGCTCGCGAGATTCAGCAGCAGCGCTATCGTGCTGACGGCATCCATTGCAATGCACAGCTGGATGCACGTCTGTCCAAGCGGTATTGCGCCTTGAGCAACGAGGCGACCCAGGTGCTTCATTTGGCGGTAGACCGCATGGGAATGAGCATGCGCGCTTACGGCCGTGTGCTGAAGGTGGCACGCACCATTGCAGACCTTCGCGGCGCAGAGAACATTGAGACCCAGGACGTGGCAGAAGCCATTCAGTTCAGAGAACTGGACGGAAAGTATTGGCAGTAAATAACGCTTCCATCAAGAACCTCCAAGCATGATGTGTATGTCTGGAGGCTCTTTTCGTTTAGCATGTTACTGCGTATGGGGCAGATTTTGCATGGCACGGTGGTACCGTTGAATTTTCGTCTTTTGAACTTTGGGGTTTGGGCACCCGCTCCTCGTATGGGGGGGAGGAGTGAATGCGACTCCTCCCCCGTAGAGGGTGTGGAATGGAACCTGTATATATATATAGGGTTGTTCCGTTCTATTTGCGACCCAATATTTAACAAAAATGAATGATCATACGGACTTCTGCTGCTCGTTTGTTTGGCAATCTACATGAAAAAGATCTACAAAAAAGATCTACATAAAAGACGGCAAGCCCCAATGATCGGCTTGTCACGCTCATGCATGGAAACCCTGGCGAATGCGGATGTAAATCGTCGCAAAAACGTCGGAGAAAAAGCGTGAATAGCTCTTGACATGAAAGGGCTTACGTGCTATCCTTTAAGCGAATTTGAACGCTGTTCATCATTATGAACGGAGGGGTGACATGGCGGAGGCGGCCAATCGTACACTGCAGCGCGGGCTGAATGTGCTGGAGCTCTTGAGTGAGCATCCGGACGGGCTTGAACTGCACGAGATTGCTACCACTCTGGCTATGCCGAAATCCAGCGCTCACAATCTGATGCAAACCCTGCTTTCCATGCGCTATGTGCGGCTGACACCGTCATCGCGGTACCAGCTGACGCTGAAGACCTTCGAGGTCGGCGCGGCGGTGGTGCAGGGCACGGACATCAATCAAGTGGTGCGCCAATATATGATGAAGGCCTTCAATGAGTGCAATGAAACCATGCACTGCGGCGTGCTGGCCGGGCGCAAGGTGCTTTATATCGATAAGATTGAGAGTACCCGTTCCATCCGCATGGCCAGTCATGTGGGCATTCGGATGCCTTTGCACGCCACGGCCATGGGCAAGGCGTTCCTTGCAGCCATGGACGAAAAGGAAGCCCACGAGCTTCTGATGAAGGAACCTCTTGAGCAGCTGACGCAAAAAACGATTACCGATGTTGATGCCCTGATGGATCAACTTCGGGAGATTCGCCGGCGGGGCTGGGCTCTGGAGGATGAGGAAAACGCAGAGAATGTGTGCTGCGTGGGGGTTGCTGTAATGGATCGGGATCAAAAACCCGCCTATGCCTTGAGCATCTCCGCTCCTGCCTTCCGCATGGATGAGAAGACGCAGGCCGATTACGGCGCGCTTCTCATGACTGCCAAACGTCGCATTGAGCGCGTCCTTCGCGCTCTTTGAAGAGACAAGGTTCATTCAATGTGAAACACGGAAAGGATGTTGGATCATGGATTTTCTGGAGAAGTTGTCCCTGGCCGGTCTGGTTCCCGTCATCGCTATCAACGATGCTGACGATGCTGTGCCGCTGTGCAAGGCTCTGAGCGACGGCGGTCTGCCCGTTGCTGAAATCACCTTCCGCACTGCCGCCGCTGAGGAGTCCATCCGCCGCGTGCACGAGGCTCTGCCGAATGTGCTGCTGTGCGCAGGCACGGTGCTGACCACCGAGCAGGTGGATCGTGCTGTGGCCGCCGGCGCTGCCGCTATCGTTTCTCCCGGTCTGAATCCTGAAGTGGTGAAGTATTGCCTGAGCAAGAACATCCCTGTGTGCCCCGGCACCGCCAATCCTTCCGACCTGGAAGTGGCTCTGTCCCTGGG
>CAVBFK010000370.1:0-2279 GCA_963594395.1 Lachnospiraceae bacterium | reverse complement strand
TCCTTATACCACAGGGCTTTTCCGCTCGATCCCCCGCCTTGACAGCGAATCTAAGCGTCTGCAGCCGATTGAAGGCTTGATCGCCGACCCGACCATGCTTCCTCAGGGTTGCAAATTCCACCCCCGCTGCCCCCATTGCACAGAAAAATGCAAGACCATGGCGCCGAATGTGTATGAAGAAAACGGTCATCGTATTCGCTGTCACCTGTACGGGAAGGAGGAGACCACGTGAGTGCTTTGCTGGAAACAAAAGACCTGGTGAAATATTTCGATACGCCTAAAGGAAAGCTTCATGCCGTTGATCATGTGAATCTGTCTCTGGATGCCAGTATGACGCTTGGTGTTGTAGGCGAATCCGGATGCGGAAAGTCCACCTTGGGGCGTGTGGTACTTCGCCTTTTGGAGTCAACTTCCGGTCAGGTCCTTTTCCATGGTCAGGATGTTGGCAAGATGAATCATCGTGAACTGAATCACTTCCGCCAAAAGGCGCAGATCATCTTTCAAGATCCATATGCAAGCTTGAATCCGAGAATGACGGTCAGTGAAATTATTGCAGAACCGCTCATTGTAAGCAAAATGTACAAGCATTCGGCGGATATTGATGCCGCTGTATTCCGTGCCATGGATATGGTTGGCCTGGCCGCAAGAATGGTGAATACCTATCCTCACGAGATGGATGGCGGACGACGTCAACGTATCGGCATTGCGCGCGCTTTGGTCATGGAGCCGGAATTTGTTGTGTGCGATGAGCCTGTATCTGCACTGGATGTGTCCATTCAGGCGCAGATTCTGAACTTGCTGATGGATCTGCAGGAAGAAAAGAAACTAACCTACATGTTCATTACCCACGACCTCTCTGTGGTGCGCCATATTTCCGACAAAATCGCTGTGATGTACTTAGGCACTTGTGTAGAGGAGGGTGGGGCCAAAGAATTGTTTGCTCATCCTGCTCATCCTTACACCCGGGCATTGCTCAGCGCAATTCCTGTGCCAGACCTGGCTTACCGCAACAAGGAGCGAAAAATCATCAAGGGTGAAGTAACAAGCCCGATTGACCCCAAGCCCGGTTGCCGCTTTGCATCCCGTTGCCCCTACGCTTGCGAGCAATGCACTTCTGCAGATGTTCAGCTGGAATCCTGCGATGAAAATCATCGCGTTGCCTGCCGCCGCTGGCAGGAAATCTAACAGACGTTCAATAAACGGATTTTGCGGGGAATTCCCGTAATATCATACAGAAAGCAAATTTGCTTTCAAAATACGAATGGAGGAAATGGTATGAAAAAGAGAGTCATTGCCCTTCTGACGGTTTTGGTCCTGGCGCTGGTTGCGCTTTCTGGCTGCAGCAGCTCCGGCACAAGCACAAGCTCCACTTCCACTTCCAGTTCTAGCGCAAAAGACAGCATCACGGTTAGCATCTGGAGCGAGCCTTCTGCACTGCATGCAGGCTTCGCAGCCAGTGTTGTGGTGAGCCTGGTTTCTTCCCAGATGTTTGACACGCTAATTACCAGAAGCGCTGACTATTCTACTTATGAGCCCTGCCTTGCAACGGCTTGGGAATTCCAGAACGACAACAAGGACCTCGTTTTTACTCTGCGGGATGATGTTACCTTCCACAATGGTGAGAAGATGACTGCTGAAGACGTGGCCTTCTCCTACAACACAATCATCAATGCAGGCTACGCTGACTGCGCTACCAGTGCCATGGATTCCATGGAAGTGCTGGATGACACTCACGTGGTGCTACACTTCAAACAGGAATACGGCCCCGCACTGGAAGCTTGCGCAACGGATTACATGGCTATTTTCCCCAAGGCCTACTATGAAAATGATCCTGACGGCTTCACCCGCAATCCCTGCGGCACCGGCGCTTACAAGTTTGTGGAATGGGATGCCGGCGACAAGATTGTAATGACCGCTAACGAGAACTACTGGAAGGGTGCACCCTCTATTAAAAATGTGACCTTCAAGGTGTTCGAAGATGCCTCCTCCGGCACGCTTGCTCTGGAAAGCGGTGAGATTGACGTGCATATCAATCCCCCGGCTGCAGACGTTCAGAATCTGAAGAACAACAAGAACTTGCAGTATGATGAAACCATGAGTACCACCTGCACCTGGGTCATTTTCAACTTCAACGGCGTCTTTGCTGATGAAAATCTGCGTCTTGCTGTTGCACATGCTATTAACAAAGAGGATGTACTTGCCGGTGCTTTGGACGGATACGGCGAGGTCATTTCGGCCATGTATCCCACCTTCGTTCCCGGATATGACACCACCTATGA
>CAVBFK010000369.1:0-2320 GCA_963594395.1 Lachnospiraceae bacterium | reverse complement strand
TCTCGCCGAAGGTCACGCTCAAGGTCACATCGCCGTTGTAACCGGCGGCCGTGCCCTCATAGGTACCGGGGACGAACTTGATTTCGCCCGTGGTCTGCTCTTCGCCAGCAGCGGCGGAAAGAGCCTGTGCCAGAGCGTCCTTCACAGCGGTGCTGGTGATGGTTGCGCCACTGGTGGTTTCCACTTCATCAGCGCTGGTCACGCCCACCAGAGAGGTGTTGTAGCCCTCAATGGCCGCGCCGCCCAGTGCGGGGGTCTCGCCATCACCGGTCACGGTAACAGCCGTCACGGCGTTCTCGTCCACCGTTACCTTTACGGTAACCGTGCCGCCGAAGCCCTGCGCCGTGCCTTCGTACTCGCCGGGGGTGTAGGTGCCTTCTGCCACAGCTCCGAAAGAAACCATGGTCAGCAGCATGCACACGCTCAGCAGCATTGCAAGCAGCTTCTTCATTTTCTTTTTCCTCCTATCGCATGATCATTGACAAAACGCTGTCAATGTCCTCGTAAAAATTATATACCCGAAAGTCGCTTTCGTTTCAAGCAGTTTTCAGCAAATTTTCTTTTCTCATTTCACTTCTTGTCACAGAAACTTCACCGGAAAGGTAACCAGACCTCACAAAGGGTGTTTCGCTCGCTTCCCGCCTTGGCAACGCACAAATCCACGGACAGACCGAAGCCGCTTTGTTCAAATCCGTGTTCCGTGAGGTATTTTCGAAGCAAAGCAAAGGTAAATTCCGGCTGTTCGCCGCAGGCCCGGGGACGGGAGACAAAGGTGTGGAGTGCCGGCCCCGGTGTGATATGCAGAACACCCGGCGTCTGATCCAGCCCCAGCTGCTTCCCCCGCGCGGCATCCACGCTGTAGGCAAACCGCGCACTGCCGGAAGGATCACACACCTCGCTGATGCGGGTGGCGGGCATGTGCTCCAGCCACTGTGCCAGATGTGCCTGCTCCGCCTTGTCGTGGCTGATGATACCGTCCTGCCCGTAGGACAGCACGTAAGTCTCCGGCAGATTCACAATATCGACGCGCTCCATATGATCCGTCGCTTGCGCAATGGCTCGGCGAAACCACAGGATATCCTCATGCATCAGGCGATAGCGCTCCATCGTCTCTTCCACAAGCTGTGCCTGCTGACCCAGCCGATTCCCGATTTCTTCAAAGGAGATGCCTTGGTCGGCAAACTGGTCGGCAATCTCTTTCATGGGAAGCTCCATGCTGCGGTATTTGCGATAGCTGGCGAAGCGCAGTACATCCTGCACGGAATACTGCCGCCTGGTTTTATCGCCGATGCGGGTTTCGCTGACGCCTACATGTTCATAGTAGTGCAAAGCGGCCGTCGTAAGGCCGAGAGCACGAGCCACTTCACCAATCAGATAGCGCACAAGACCACTTCCTTCAAAACGAAAAGTAACCATCAAGAACCGAAAGTAACTATAGGTTTTCAGTTTCTATTGTAACGGTTTCGACCACAGAATGCAAGTTTTTCCGCAGAAAGAGCAGTGATACATGTGTGAAACTCTTCCTATTTATAATCCGCCGAATTTTTTCCTGCCGAAAGCACCGTATTGTCACGCGATGTTTGTTCAATTTGACAGGTTCCAAGGGCTCATGGTAATACTTTCATTACGAAAAAATTCAAAGTTCGCGTCATAATCTTGACAATTCACGTCACTTTGGTTACAATTTATACTGTTTTTTCAGATAGATTAACCGAAAGGAATCGGTGGAATTCCATGAAACACCTAATCCTCGTTACCTCGCCGCCTGCTTGCGGCAAGACATATGTCTCCAAGATGCTGGCCCGCGCGCTGAATCCCATTGTCTACCTGGACAAGGATACGCTGATCGTGCTGTCGAAGCAGATCTTCGTGGTAGCCAATCAGGAGTACAACCGCTCTTCCCAGTTCTTTGAAGATAACATCCGCAATTACGAGTATGATTGCGTGGTGGATCTGGCTCTTGAGTCTCTGGACTACGCAGACCGCTGCCTCATTAACGCCCCCTTCACCCGTGAAGTGCGTGACGTGAACTACATGCGTGCCCTGCGCGAGCGTCTGAACAAGAAGGGCGTCAAGCTGGCCGTCATTTGGGTGAAGACGGATCCTGAAGTTGTGCATCAGCGCATGCTGAACCGCAACAGCGACCGCGACGTGTGGAAGATTCAGCACTGGGATGAGTACAACGCCAAGGTGAACTACGATATTCCCGGCTCACTGAACGACCGCACGGTGACCGACGAATTCTTCGTGGTCAACAACAACAGCCAGGAAGAGCTTCGTGCCTCCCTGGAGTACCTGACCAGAATGTTCTCCTAAATTT
>CAVBFK010000368.1:0-10181 GCA_963594395.1 Lachnospiraceae bacterium | reverse complement strand
TCCTTGGGCATGGAAGGCGTTACCACGGTGGAGGCCTACCGCGCCTATCTGACCGAGAAGGCCGAG
The DNA here is from genome assembly GCA_963594395.1 of Lachnospiraceae bacterium. GTDB lineage: Bacteria > Bacillota > Clostridia > Christensenellales > Aristaeellaceae > CAKUFA01. The sequence continues at coordinate 10,115 of CAVBFK010000368.1, read as the reverse complement.
AAGGAACAGAAGCAGGAACAGAACAAGCAGATCATGCGCCACTACATGGACGCCATGGTTAACGGCAGTCAGTACAGCTATGACGAAAGCGAAATGACCGCCTATGTGGCCAAGATGAAGGCAGAAGCCCTGGAACGGGATCCTGCTACGGCGGAAATGGGCGACGAAAGAATCGCAGAGTCCATCGTGTACCAGTGCAAACAGCAGTGGCTGGCAGAAGCCATTTGCAAGGAGCAGGGCACAACGCCTGCCCAGGAAGAGATTGAGCAGTATGCAGATCAGATGGCAGAAATGTTCCAGATGGTCGGCGAAGCAGTGCCCGGCCGTGAGGAGCTCCTGGAGATGGCCAAGAACGAGCTGTGCATTGAGCCCATGTTTGAGTACCTGAATCAGCTGATTCAGAAGAAGGTGGTGGAGTAACATGGTCAAGGAACTGAATGACGAGCAGTGGAAGGAATTTTCTCAGGCTGAGTATGCCGTGATTGACTGCTACGGTGAAAACTGCTTTGCCTGTGTTATGATGGCGCCCGTTTTTGACGCGGTGGCAGATGAACTGCCCGGGGTAGCCTTTGGACGCATCAATGTTTCCTTCAACCCGGACATGGCCAATACCAACAACATTGACGCCATGCCCACCCTGCTGTATTTCCGCAACGGCAAGGAAATCGATCGCAGCATCGGCAGCATTGACCGGGACGAATTGCTGAGCAATGTGGCCAAGCTGCTGTACGAATAAGGAGAAGAAACATGGGAAAGGTTCGACTGAATGAAGACCCTGCCGTGGTGGCACGGATCCGGGCAGGCCTGAAGGAAACTGGCGGCTATTGCCCGTGCCGCAGGGAAATCAAGCCTGAGTACAAGTGCATCTGTGAAGAATTCAAGGCGCAGATGCAGGATCCGAACTTCGAGGGTTACTGCCACTGCAAACTGTACTACAAAGAAAAATAAAAGGAGCAAACGATCATGAAGAAGGTTTTGTCCGTATTGCTGCTTCTTGCCATGTTGCTGACCCTGACGAGCTGCAGCAGCAGCCTGTTCAGCCAGGCAGACGTGGTGATGCTGGGAGATTACTCCCACAAGGATCCCAGCGGTGTGACCTACGATTCCCGCACGGTGCTGTCTAACAGCAGCTTTGGCGATACGCTGACGGAGCTTGCCAGCAGTGCCGCTTACCCCAATACCCTGGTGATGGACGAAAGTGGCAACGTGACCGGCATGTACGATTACGATGCAACCACCGGCCTGGCCAAGGGCTGGGTGGATCTGTCCACCGGCGAGTATGTTGCCTATGAAGCCGGCCAGGAAGTGGATCTGGGCATGCCCGATGAATCCAAGCTGGTAACGCTTTCCGGCGACGTGACCCTGTACTTCGTGGTTTACGCCAAGGACAGCACCCCTGTGGAATCTGACATGTATCTGATGCTTGCCAGCGCCAGCGATAAGGACACGGTGCTGAACGCCATGACCGATGTGTACGGCATGACCTTCACCGCTGAGAGCGACACGGTGCTGAAGTGCGTGTCTGACAAGACGGCCATTGCCTCCGAAATGGAAGCCATGGAGCTGACCTCCGACACCGACTATGTGGATTATCTGAAGATGAACTACAGCGTCCGTGCGGATGCAGGCGAGAATCCCTACAAGCCCTACGAAGGCCATCAGGATCCTACCGACATTGAGTATGACCAGAAGGTTGTGCTTACCGCCAGCGGTCAGGCCGCTGTGGGCGAGGATGAGGCAGACTGCATTTCTTCCCTGACCACCTACCTCTACGGCAAGGACGGGGACATGGTTGCTGCATACACCTATTACGAAAGCCCCTCCAAGGAAGGTGCCGACAAGCTGGCAGAATCCACCAGCGGCGCTACCCGCGTGTCTGACACGGTGCTCATGGTGTCCTACACCGGTGCAGAGCTGAGCTCCTCCATCGATCAGTACATTGCCTACAGCCTGGTGAAGGATCACTCCGTGTCCGAGTATGCTCGGTTCATCGAGGAGACCTTCATGGCACAGGTGTACGAATAAGCGATATTGTTGATATCTGCGGCGGGTGCCACATGGTTTGGCATCCGCTTTTTTCAAAAAGCAAGGCAAATTTAATTGGTGACGAGGCGGTTCTTTTTGAGAAACGCCTTGATAGGAGTTTGGCATGGAACCAAAAGCACAACAGAACAGCGCAACCTGGAAAAGCCTGTTCAGTACCCTGAAGAAGCTCCATCTTCCCTGGGTATGGATTCTTGTAGCCATGGCACTGAACCTGACGCTCAACACCATGCTGCTGAATCTTCCGGATACAACCGCCAGCCTGCTGAGCGGTGACCTTTCTTCCGGTGCCATCATGGAAGCCGTGGTGTACTACATCACGCTGGGAATTTTGTCCTTCATCATGGTATCCAGCCAGGTGCAGGCGCAGTCCCTGAGCGTGCGCAAATCCCGTGAGCGCATCTGGCAGAAGATGCTGGGTATGAAGATGTCCTACTTCGATCAGAACGACCCGTCTGACCTGATGAGTGCCATCATCAATGATACCGGCTCTGCGGTGAACAGCCTGGTGAATGTGATCATTTACCTGATTCCCGACCTGTATTATGTGATTGCGGCACTGGTGCGCATCAATCAGTATCATTGGATTCTGGCCCTGTCCTGCTTTGCCATGATACCGCTGAAGTACCTGTACTCCCTCTTCGTCGGCAAGAAGATGCAGACGGCAACCACCCAGCTGTACGGCCACATTGGCCAGTTGACCAGCTTCCTGGCAGACCGCATTAATCATCTGCCCTTGATTAAGACCTACACCAACGAAGCGGCAGAGGGCGAAAAGGGTCAGCAGGTTGCCGGAGAAATCCTGAAGGCTAACATGAAGGTCGTTCGAGTGGAAAACGTCGCCTCCGGCATTGCAGCTGTCATCGGCATTCTGCAGAAGTTCGTTGTGGTCGTGGTGGCCGTGATTCTGCTCCAAGAGAAGAAAATCGACATGACCATGTGGCTGGCTTTCTTCCTGTTTGCCCAGAACCTGTTCCCCTACATGGACGTCGTGTTTGACCAGTGGGTGAAGATCAAGGGCATCAAGGGCGGCCTTGAGCGCACCTCCGGTATCATGAGCGGTGAAGATGAGCACTCCGGTACAGCAGACTTCCCGGCAAGCGGCGAAATTTGCTTTGAAAACGTAACCTTCACCTATCCCGGCAATGAGGAACCTGCCCTGAAGAACGTGTCCTTCACCGTGCCGGACGGCAGCAGTGTGGCCATTGTGGGCATGTGCGGCAGTGGCAAAACCACCACCGTCAGCCTGCTGGAACGGTTCTATACGCCTGACGCCGGCAAAATTACCATCGGTGGCCAGAACATTGAAGAAATCTCCCTGGAAGCCTTCCGGCACAAGCTAGCCTACGTGCAGCAGGGAGCCGGCATTTTCAGCGGCACCCTGCGGGAAGCCCTGACCTACGGCATTGACCGCAAAGTCACGGATAAAGAAATTCTGGATGCCGCACACCGTACAGGCTTTTCGGAATACCTGGAGACCTGCGAGGGCGGGCTGGATCATGCCATTGCTCCCGGCGGTGATTCCATGTCCGGCGGTCAAAATCAGCGCCTGGTATTGACCCGGGAAGTGCTCCGCGGCGGTGATGTCATCCTGATGGACGAGCCTACCAGCGCCCTGGACGTGCGTGTTTCCGCCAAGATTCAGGAAACCATGGATGATATTTTTGCAGGCAAGACCCGCATTCTTGTGACCCATGACCTGGACTATGCCCGTCGGTGTGATCGGATGATTGTACTGTGTAACGGCGTGCTTGTGGGCGATGGTACGCACACCCAGCTCATGGAGAATTGCCCCACCTATCGTCACATGGTGGAAAACGCAGGAAAGGAGGAACAGGAATGAAAAAGTTTTCAAAGCAGTTCAGCGCCTTGAAAGGCGTAAAGATGCCTTGGCTGGTCATTCTCCTTTCCTTCATCTTCTCCGCATCAACCATGAGCGCGGAGCTGCAAAGCGCAACTCTAACCGCCAGCGTTATTGATACCAGCCAGAAGGCCATTAACGCCAGCGTGCTCTTCAACTACATTGCCGTTACTGCGGCGGCGGCAGTGCTGTCCATTGCTTCTAACTACTTTACGCGCCGGATGGAGGAGACCATTAACCTGCGGGTACGTTGCAAGCTTTGGGAAAAGATCATGCATCTGCCCTCCAAGTTTTACGATCAGGATAACGGCAATGAGCTGGTGAGCCGTATCACCTCCGATGCTGAGTCACCATCGACCCTGTTCTCCATGGCCGTTTCCTTCGTGGTATGCGTGGTCACGGCTGTGCAGGCCTTCATCCGCATGTACAGCTATAACACCATGCTGGCCAATTACTCCCTGCTGATTATTCCGCTGACCATGATCATCTGCATCATCTACGGCAAGCTGATGTACAAGTTGGGTGTATACAGCACCGTGACCGTGGCAAGCAGCATGAGCTATTTGGCGGAGCGCGTGCGCAATTTCCGCCTGATGAAGAGCGCTGTTGCCGAAAAGATGGAGGTGCAAAAAGCCAACGCTACCTTTAAGCGGATGTACATTGCAGACTTCCTGAACTGGTTGATGGTCGCAGGTTATCAGCTGATTTCCAGCATGTTCTCCATCGCGTTCATCTTCATCGTCTTTGTCATCGGCGGACAGCTGGTGCCTACCGGAGAGCTGACCATCGGCGACCTGACCGCCTTCTACATGATTACCGGCATTGTGGGACTTCAGCTGATGCAGTTCTTTATGAACGTCGGCTCGGTATCCGGCATTTTCGGCAACATGAAGAAGATCAACAGCATTTCCGATGCCGAGCATGAAAAAGAGGGCGGCGCGAATGTGCCTTCCGGCAGTGCCGACATTACCCTGGACAACGTCAGCTTTGCCTACACGCAGGAACACGATGTGCTGAAGAATGTTTCCGTGACCATCCCCAAGGGGAAGGTGACTGCCATCGTTGGCGGCAACGGCGCCGGCAAGAGCACGATCTTCAAACTGCTGGTGCGGCTGTATGAGCCGACGCAAGGCAAAGTCCTCTTTGGAGAGAACGACGTTGCCGCTTACAATGTGACCCAGTGGCGTGATCGGTTCTCCTACGTTTTCCAGCGCGATCCGCTCATCGGCGGCACCGTGCGGGAAAACATCCTCTACGGCCTTGACCGCGAAGTCAGCGAGGAAGAGCTCATCGAAACCGCGAAAAAGGCCAACTGCTACGACTTCATCATGGAGAAGCCCCATGGCTTTGACGAAGATGTGGGCCTGGGCGGCTCCAACTTCTCCGGTGGGCAGGCCCAGTGCATCGCCATTGCCCGTGCCATGCTGCGGAACAGCGATTTCCTGCTGCTGGACGAAGCCACCAGCAACCTGGATGTGACCAGCGAAGCCCTGGTAACCCAGGCACTTGATAAGCTGATGGAAGGCCGCACCACCATCATGATTGCCCACAACTATGCCGCCACCAAGAATGCGGACAACATCATTGTGATGAAGGACGGCCAGGTTGAAGCCTGCGGCACCCCTGAGGAAATGGAAAAGACCAACGCGTACTATCAGCTGTTTGCGAAGACGGTGTAAAGAGAACCGGCGTAAACTGACAAGCGCATAAGCACCTAAAGAAAGCACCCATGCTGTACCAATCTGCAAGATGATCATTGCGGAGCAAGCACAGCATGGGTGTTATTCTGTTTGCACGTCAGCAGAGATGCAAGGAGCAAACTTGAATAAGGCATGCGAAAATCATGATGAACTGGAAAGGTTATGTATCTATCATATTTTATCTGCAAGCAATTTCTCATGAATCCCGCAAATAGGCAGGAAATACGCTCCTCTTTCGCGAACCATTGACCCGACAGAAAGGAGATTTTTTATGCCGAAATCAATCAGCGAATTAGATGCGAATTTTGCAAAGCCTGATGAGCACGGTGTTGCACATTGGGAGGATGTCCACCAGCTTGCCTGCGAAATAACGGGACTTCATCCTGGAACGTTTTGCCGCCTGCCGCTGGACTTGTTGCCGTGCCTGCCGCAGCCTGTGCAGGAGCTGGCCTATCACACCGCCGGCGGCATGATTCGCTTTACGGCCAAGGCCGGGCGGTACGGCTACCGCTATGAGCTACTGAACGGTGAAGATATGCATCACATGCCACGCACCGGTTCTTCCGGGCTGGATGTTTATTGGGGTGATGGATGCGATATGCACTTCCTCCGCAGTACGCAGCCGGGTCATGGTGAAACCAACGTCAGCGGCGAATTTACCCTGGATCATGATGCGACAGTGACCATGTATCTTCCGCTGTACAATGGCATCCGTCAGCTGTGGTTGGGCTTTGATGACGGCAATGCGCCTATGCTTCCGCCGCCCCGTCGATACAAAAATTCGATCGTGTTCTACGGGTCTTCCATCACCCAAGGCGGATGCGCTTCACGGCCTGCCAACAGCTATGCGGCGATGGTGTGCCGCATGCTGGATGCACCGCAGCACGTGCTGGGCTTTTCCGGCAACGGTAAGGGTGAAATCGAGATCGCACAGTATATTGCTGAGCTTCCCATGACGGCATTTGTTATGGATTATGACCACAACGCCCCTGACGCAGAGCATTTGAAGCGCACGCATCTTCCCTTCTTGAAGGCGATCCTTGCGAAGCAGCCCAATCTGCCGATTCTGATGCTTTCCAAGCCGGATTTCCGTAACGGTCATGAAGATGAGAATGCCGCGCGGCGGGATGTTGTCATTCATTCCTATGAACAGCTGCGCGCCCAGGGCGTCAACTGCGCCTTTATTGATGGCGAGACGTTCTTTGACGGACCTTTCTATGACAGCTGCACGGTGGATGGCTGCCATCCTAATGACCTGGGCTTCTACCGCATGGCCATGAAAATTGAACCGCAGCTCCGCAAACTGCTGGGCTGAATTCTTGAAAAATAGAAAGTCCTGCCGATTTTGATCTGTAGCCAGGAAGACTGTAGGAAAATTAGCAGGACTTTTTTGCTTGTTCCGCCAAGTCTTCTCACTATGCAACGCATCTTGCACCAAAATTCGCGTTCTCATTTTCTCCCCACTTCGCATCTTCCACAAATCGCAAAAAGGTGGTACAATGGGACAATGAGAAGGAGCGGATGGTTCGTGGCGGAATATTTTCAGACCTTTTTTATTGAGGGCGACCGGGCACCCAGTTACATTCCAACCATTGTGATTCAAGTGCTGGCCATGGTTTTGCTGCTGGGTACAACGCCCAAGCAGAAAAAAGATTATGTGGTTCTTCTGGCAGACTGGCTGGGAAGCTGCGTGGTTGTTTTCCTGCTGACCGCCGCCTATTACAGCCGCTTCGGTACCTATAATATGGACTTCTACAGCATGATCGTGTTGACCGTGCTGTATTCGCTTTTCAGGAGCAAGCATCCGCCGATGAAGAAAATCGTCATGGCGTCGATGTATCTGGCCTGTGCCATCAGTTCCTATCCGCTGTCGGCGCCTTGGGGCGAATTGCTGTATGGCGTGAACCCGTCCTATTGGTCCTGGGGAAGTTATCTGACCCTGGTTGTCATGGCCATCATGACAACGGCAGAAGTGTGGTTCTTGAAGAAGTTCACCTTAACCGAAGAAAGCTTCATTCCCACTCAACAGGCGATTATTCAGGCAATTGTTTCGGCTACGATTGTGGTCGTTGAATGCATCTACGGCATCGAAGGCGCATATGGCGTGGAGGATAAGCCCATCTTCTACTTTAATGTGGTGGTGGCGACGGTACTGTGGGCGATTGACCTGTTGCTGTATTACATGCTGTACAACATCAGCAAAAGTAATGACGAGAAAATCAATCTGCTGGGCACCCAGCATAAGATCCGCATGGAGCAGGAGAAATATGAAGCGAACCGCGTGAATTACGAGGAGCTTCGCGCCATGCGGCATGAGCTGAAGAACTACACATGCTACGTCAAGGCTTTGCTGGATGCCGGCAGAACCGAGGAGCTTTCTGAGTTCCTTTCAGAGACTACGGCCAGCAAGAGCGCCATTCTCAACAGCTATGACAGCGGCAACTACATTGTAGACGTGATTACGAACCACGAGATGACCGTAGCCAAGGAGCACGGCGTTACGCTGGTGCCGGAAATTGTGGTGCCGCACCAGCTTCCCTATAATGATGAAGATCTGTGCAGTCTGCTGGCCAATCTGATCGATAACGGCATTGAAGCCGCTGCGGTATCCGGTCAGGCTTCGCCGAAGGTCACCTTCACCATGCGCCCCAAGCAGGAATATCTCTTCATTCACGAAGAAAACCCCGTCAATTCGGACGTTCCCACGGAATTCCGCCTGAGCCTGAAGACCACCAAGAAGAGCCATGAACTCCACGGCTACGGCACGAAGGTCATCCGCAGGATTGTAGACAAATATCACGGTTCCATCAAGTATGCCATGCGGGACGGCATGTTCATCACGGATGTGATGCTGGAACTGCACGAGGAGGAAGGAACATGATTCGCTGGAACATTGCCATTTGTGATGATGAAAAGAGTGCCCTGGGAATCTTGTCCGGCGCCATCGTCAGCTCCTTCAAGAATTACGATGTGGATGCGGTGTTGGAAACCTTCACCAGGCCTGTAGAACTGCTGGAGCGCATGAAAACCTGCACCTTCGATCTGCTTTTCCTGGATATTGAAATGCCGGGCATGAGCGGTCTTTCCCTGGCAGATCGCCTCCGCAAGGAAGGCAAACTGCTGGACATCATCTTTATTTCCAATCGGGAAGATTTGATTTTCGACGCTTTGCGCTTCAATCCCAAAGGGTTCATCCGCAAGAGCCGTTTTATTCAGGATACGGACAGCGTCATCAAAACCTACTTTGCCTACCGCAAGGAAGAGAATACTTCCAAAACCTTGGTGATCAAAGATCAGGATCAGGTGACCTATATATCGGTGGATTCCCTGATGTACATCGAAAGCGTGGGCAGAAAGCAGTTGGCGCACATTGTGGGCAAGGATCAGCCTACGGAAATGCACAAGCAGATGCAGCAACTGGAAGAAGAGCTGACGCCCTACGGCTTTCTGCGGGTACACAAGGGCTATCTGGCCAATTATCGGTTCATCCGGAAAATCAACGATACCGAGATTGCCCTGAAGAACGGGGAAGCGATCCCCGTCAGCAGAAGACGCCTTGCGGAAATCCGCGAAGCCTATATGGAACTTATGCAAAGTGAAGGCGCTCTTCTATTGTAAAAGTATCAAAAAACACCATAGGAACAAACGGAGAAAAGACGACCGTTCATGACAGAAACGGCCGTCTTTTTTTGCCGTTCATGCCGAAAAAGGAACCGTTTGTTTACAAAGTATGCTGTTTCGACGGCATGAACGCCGTTTGAACGGGTTTGATTGAAAGCGAAATTTTACAATTCTATAATAAAGCCATGAAAAGCCCCTGCCCCGACTATCCGAGGGGCGAGGCCGAAAAAGAAGGAGGATTTTCGAACATGAAACTCGGTAAGAAAATTCTGAGTTCAGCATGTGCAGCCGCGCTGCTCATGACCAGTGCGGTTGTGCCGGTCAGTGCTGCATCCTACGATGCAAACGACTGCTATGCTGAAGGCTACGACGTCAGCGTGCAGATCGCCGCTGAAGGCGCTGTGCTACTGAAGAACAAGGACAGCATCCTTCCTCTGGCAGAGGGCACCAAGGTGACCCTGCTGGGCGCCATGAGCTACAACTACGTCGAAGGCGGCACGGGTTCCGCCGGCGGCAAGGACGACCTGAACACGGTCATGATGAACGATGCCTTCATTGAAGCAGGCTTGGACGTCAATGAAAATGCTTGGTACTGGCTTGAAGACACCTGCGGCGGCGAGCGCGGTGTCGGCAATGCGGATCCCTCCGGTGTTGGTGACTGGACCAGCTACGAGAAGATCCACGAGTTTGAGCGTTCCGTGTACGAAGAGGGTTCTGCGGATATCCTCACCGAAAGCTACACCGATTACGCTATCGTAACCTTCTCCCGCTCCGGCGCTGAAGGTGCTTCTCCTTCCATGGACTATGACGGCGACGGTTCTACCCTGACCGGTTCCACCTACCTGGGGCTGGTCCAGAACGAAAAGGACCTGCTGGCCTACTGCAAAGAG
>CAVBFK010000367.1:0-2475 GCA_963594395.1 Lachnospiraceae bacterium | reverse complement strand
GACAGCAATATGACGGACAAGAAAAAATGTCCCAAAAATCAAAAAGAAAAAGGGCCTTTCCTGGATAGGAAAATACTGTATTGTTTTGGCCACCTTTGGTGATTATGCTTGCTTTCATGTAAAATCTATGTTAAAATACACCGATATAAAGGAGGATGAGTGTTTTGGCATGGTGGGAAGCTGGACTCCGGTTGGTGATTGCAGTCATCATTGGCTGCGTGGTTGGTATTGAGCGGGAAAAGAAGAATCGCCCAGCCGGTATGCGAACCCATGTATTGGTGTGTGTTGGTGCAGCAACGGTTGCTATTCTGGAGGCCTATGTGGTGGCTGATACGGTAGCACTGAATGCGGCCAATAGTAACAGCGGCATTGCCGTCAGCATGGGTCGATTGACCGCGCAGGTGGTCAGCGGCATCGGCTTCCTGGGTGCAGGTACCATCTTTATTAGTCAGAAGAAGATTGCCGGTTTGACGACGGCCGCTTCCCTGTGGAATGTGGGCTGCTTGGGTCTTGCTGTCGGCATGGGCTATTATATCTTGGCAGTGTCCGGCTGCGTCATTGTCATGATTACCTTGAGTCTGCTGCAGCGGGTGGTGAAGGTGAACTCCGTGAAAAATGTGGAGGTCAAGTTTATTCACCGTGTTGAAACCCTGGCGTTTATCAATGCGTACTTCCAGGAAGCTGGAATCCGTGTGCTGGATGTGGACTTTCACGTGGAGAACAAGGGCAAGTATAACCTGTATACCAACGTGTACACCCTGGACATGCAGGGCAAAACGACCTACACGGATATTGTGAATCACCTGTCCGAGTTTGCCAATATCCAGGGCATCCGCACTCGCAACACCTAATTCAATTTGTCTGATCTGCCCTCTTTTCCACTGTCGGAAAAGAGGGTTTTTCTATCAGAAAAAAGAAAAAGAACACGGGGAAGATCACCGAAAAGGAGCTGATGAACCATGACATGCTGGATCTTGGCGGTCGGCAAGTGCAAAGGCCTGGTGGAAAGCCTGCTGTGGGCGGCTTCTGCAGGGGTGATCCAGGCAGATGCATGGAAAATCCTCTGGCTGGACGGAGCCCAGGAGAACCTCCAAGCCCTTCAGAAATACACGGCGTCATATCAGCAGGTGCGGGAAATTTTGCCTGCCGATGCCGTATGGCAGGGATTCCGTGCCTCCATCGAAATTTTGCCGTGGCAGACGGAAAATGCAAAATCCGTTGTGGCAGACAATCAAGAAGATGCGCTTCTCTGGCAGGCGCTAACGGTCGGATGCGATGCATCTGCTCTAGAGAGAAAGCGGAAAACCGTAGCCTTTGCCCAGGTGCTTCAAAAATTGCCGGAGAACAGTCCCTTTAAAATTTGGCTGGACGGAATCAAAGAAGGAAGTCAAGTCCTTCTTTGCGGACATTCCGGAGATGAGACGGCGTCCGCAAGATTGCCTTTGCTGGCACAATACCTGCGGGATACCCTGGACGAAAAGGCACGCATCGGCGCATTGATGCTTTTGCCGGAAACAAAGGACGAAGTGCAGAGCACCGAGGCACTTTTGTCGCGGGAAGATTGGCTGGAAGGAAGCACCTTGAACGCATCCTATTTGTTGGGCATGCCCGAGGACGCCTGGCGGGAAACGGCGGAAGGCGAAAGTCTGCTGGATTGGCTGGCCATGAAGTGCATTACACATTTCTTTGCCGGCGGGGAAGACGGATGCTTCACCTACCGCACTGCCGACGCGCAGTTCACCTGGCAAACCTTCCAAGAAACGTCTTACAGAAAAAATTATGGCACGCTGTGGCGGCTGAACCTGCTCGCAGAAGGTACCATGGATACCATGGTGACTGCCGCTTTGGCGGGCAAGAATGTCCTGCAGGCGCGGGGCATGGGCTGTGATGCGGCCTGCTATCGTTATGTAAAAAAGCTGTTGACCGAGGCGTCAGGAGCGGTGCAGTGGCAGGCAGTAATGACCTGCCTTCGCGGGTTTGACGCATGGATGCGCCGGATACTGAATGCCATCCCGGTCACCATGCAAAGCGAAAATGTGCAGAATCACATGCGGCAGGAAGCGGCGGAAAATTATCGCGAACTGCTGGAAGCCTACGGTCAGTGGGTCATGATGCAGGAAGAAATCGAGCGCAGCGGCATGGATACGGAAAGTACCGTCCGCCGCGGTGAAATTCAGGAGAATGAAGCCGATGAAGCCATTCGTCTGGCCAAGGAACAGCACGACGAGGTTCTGCGGCTGGAAGGCAACCAGCGGGTGCTGGATCGCCGCACAGGCGGCATGGCGAAAATGCGGCTCATGGAGCAGATGGCAGATGGCATTGCCCACGCTATCGAGGTGGAACAGGCACGTGTGGTGCAGGATCGCGAAGCACTGGAAGAGGAAGATGATCTTTCCCTGCGCCACAGCATCCGCCGATTGGAGAATCACCTCCGTCTGCTTCAGGCACAGTGGAAGCGTGTGACCGAGGATCGCT
>CAVBFK010000366.1:0-2308 GCA_963594395.1 Lachnospiraceae bacterium | reverse complement strand
GTCGTTTGCAGCAGGGGTTGCAGGACGGCTGTAAGAAGCATATCCGCCAAAGCCGGAGCCGTAGGAAGAACCATAGAGACGTTCCTTCTCCTGCTCACGGGCAGACTTTGCAGGCTCCTTGGGCGGGAAGGGCGTCTTTTCAAAGCCGGTTGCGATCACCGTGATGCGCACTTCGTCGCCCATGCTATCGTCAATGCCGGCGCCGAAGATGATGTTGGCCTCAGGGTCAGCGGCCTGCATCACCAGGTTGGCAGCCTCGTTGATATCGATAATGCTGATATCCTCGCCGCCGGTGATGTTGATCAGCACAGCGCGGGCACCATCGATGTTCGTCTCCAGCAGAGGAGAAGAAATCGCGTTCTTGGCGGCTTCCACCATGCGGTTCTCGCCCTTGCCAACGCCAATGCCCATGTGAGCCATGCCGCCGGATTCCATGACGGTCTTCACGTCAGCGAAGTCCAGGTTAATGAGGGCAGGCACAGCAATCAGGTCGCTGATGCCCTGAATGCCCTGACGGAGCACGTCATCGGCAATGCGGAAGGCTTCCAGCATGGTCGTGCCCTTGCTGACCACCTGCAGCAGGCGATCATTCGGGATCACCACCAGGGTATCCACGCGCTGCTTCAAGTCAGCGATGCCCATTTCCGCATTCTTCATGCGCTGCTTGCCTTCAAAGGCGAAGGGCTTCGTAACCACGGAGATGGTCAGTGCACCGATATCCCGTGCAATCTCTGCCACGATGGGTGCCGCACCAGTGCCGGTGCCGCCGCCCATACCGGCGGTTACGAACACCAGGTCTGCGCCCTTCAGTGCCTGGGCAATCTCCTCACGGCTTTCTTCTGCCGCGCGGCGACCCACTTCAGGAACAGCGCCGGCGCCAAGACCCTTGGTCAGCTTTTCGCCGATCTGGATCTTCGTCTGTGCATTGGACAGTGCCAGTGCCTGACGGTCGGTGTTGATGGAAATAAACTCCACGCCCCGCAGGCCTGCATCTACCATACGGTTTACAGCGTTGTTGCCGCCGCCGCCGCAACCAACGACCTTAATCGAAGCGAAGCTTGTCTGGTCATCCTTCTGAAACTCGATCACGTTTCATCCCCCTGACTTCTATGCGAAAAAATTTCTGTAAGACGATTGGATTAGCCGCCCAGCAGGCTGCGGAAGAAGTCCTGCACCTTGCCCTTGAAACCTTCCGACGGCTGACGCTGCTGCTCAATGGTGCTGATAATCAGATCCATCAAACCCAGCGTGCTGGAGAAGGCGTGGCTGTTCAGCTTGGTCGTGCGCTTGGGCGTATCCCGCACCGTGCGCTCCAGCTTGCCGGAAAGATAATCTCTGCCGCCGCGGTTAAAGGAAAGTCCGCCGCCGGTCAGGTAGATATTGCTCCAGTTGCCAAGCTTCACGCCGCTTTCATCAACGGCTTTTTTGATTTCCTCAGCGATTTCATCCACGCGGGCTTCGATAATCTCGCCCACCTGCTCGCGGGTGAAGGTCATCGGCTTCTGACCCTCGCCGCCGGCCACATCATAGGTGGCATCCGGTGCGCCAACGCCGAACACGTACTGGCGCTTGATTGCCTCAGCCGCCTGCAGGGAAATCTCCAGACCCTCCGCCAAGTCAGCCGCAATATAGCCGCCGCCGATTTCAATGGTCTGATGGAAGATCATAGCATCGCCTTCCACCACCATCACTTCGGTGTTCAGGTAGCCAATATCGATGAGCTCTGCCGTGCGGTCACGATCTTCCTCAGGCAGATAAAGCATCGCCTCGCCTGCGGGCGTGGAGAAGAATCCGCTGGGGGTGATGCCCATGTTTTCCAGACGGTTCTGGATTTCATCCACGAAGAACTGATTGGCCACCACGAAGGAGACCAATGCGCGAAGCTCGCGACCCTTCAGGCCAACGGGTTCCAGCGTCTTCTTGCCGTCGTCCACCATAAACCACGCGGGGCTGGAATGTACCACAATGCCTGGCAGCTTATTCAGATTATCAGCTGCCTGCTTGAAAATGTTCTTTACATCACTCGCGGTAACGCTGGGATCCGTACCCTTCAGACTAATGCTGGCCTCGGTGGCATACACACGGGTGAATGCACCGGGAACGCCTACATTGATTTCATGAATCTTGCGGTGACTCTGGCTTTCTGCCTCGGAAATGGACTGGCGAATTGCTTCATCCAGTGCGCCGGGGTTATTCCACCCTTCCTCCAGATAGCCGTCATAGGCAGCAATGCCCGCGCCGACGATGTCACACCGCTGGGAGCCGCTATTTTCCGCGACCAGGGTAACGATCTTGCTTGTGCCAAAGT
>CAVBFK010000365.1:0-4962 GCA_963594395.1 Lachnospiraceae bacterium | reverse complement strand
TCCCTGCATGATGCCTGAGGATGATTACGACCTGGCCGGCTTCTCCGTGGGCATTGTGGATAAGGAGCGCATCATTGACCGTGCTTCCGTCCGCCCCGGCGATGTGATGATCGCCCTGCCCTCTACCGGCGTGCATTCCAACGGTTTCTCCCTGGTGCGGAAGGTTTTCGGCATCGGCAACGGCGGCGAGAACCGCACCTATCCCGAGCTGGAGAAATCCCTGTGGGAGACGCTTTTGACCCCCACCAAGATTTACGTCAAGCCTGTGCTGGCTCTGCTCAAGGAGATTCAGCCCAAGGGCATCAGCCACATTACCGGCGGCGGCTTCTATGAGAATATTCCCCGTGCCCTGCCGGAAGGATGCTGCGCCAAGATTAAGAAAAATGATGTGCGGATTCTGCCGATTTTTGATATCATTGCACGGGAAGGCAACATTCCCGAGCGCGACATGTTCAACACCTTCAACATGGGCGTGGGCATGACCATTACCGTCAGCCCCGAGGATGCCGAAAAGGCTCTGACCATTCTGCATGAAAACGGTGAACCCGGCGCTTATGTGCTTGGCGAAATCGTCGCAGGCGAAAAGGGTGTGGAACTGTGGTAAGAACAGCCATCCTCGTTTCCGGAGGCGGAACGAATCTGCAAGCCATCATTGATGCCAAGGCGGCAGGGAAGATTCCTTCGGCCGAATTGGCGCTGGTGGTTGCCTCCAATCCGTCGGCCTATGCCCTGACCCGTGCAGAAAAGGCAGGCATCCCGTCCTGTGTACTGCACAAGGAGAAGCAGGAAGATCCCGCCCATTACGGCGAGCGTCTGCTGAGCATCCTTCATGAGCACCAGATTGACGTGGTGGTGCTGGCAGGCTTCCTGACCATTCTGCCGGAAAATGTGATCCGCGCATATGATCACCGCATTCTGAACATTCACCCCAGCCTGATTCCCTCCTTCTGTGGCGACGGCTTCTATGGCCTGCACGTGCACGAGGCGGCGCTGGCCAAGGGCGTTAAGGTGACCGGCGCGACGGTGCACTTTGTCAATGAGATTACCGACGGCGGTGACATCATCGCCCAGAAAGCCGTGGAGGTTCTGCCCGGCGATACCCCGGAGATTCTTCAGCGCCGCGTAATGGAGCAGGCGGAGTGGATTCTCCTTCCCCAGGCGCTGGAGCAGGTGGCGGCAGATATTGCACACAAACAGGAGGAAAAGCAGTGAAGATTCAGGAATTCAGCGATGTGCTGAGCAATAATACTTATCCGGGACGCGGCATTTGCCTGGGGCTGGATGAAGCTGGCAAGAATGCCGTCATTGTCTACTTTATTATGGGACGCAGTGTGAACAGCCGCAACCGCATCTTTGAGGAAACCGATGACGGCATCATCACCAAGGCCTATGACGAGAGCCTGATGACAGATCCTCATCTGATCATTTATGCGCCGGTTCGCGCCCTGCCCAATGGCGAAGACACCATCGTGACCAACGGCGACCAAACCGATACGGTGTATGACTTTATGCAGGAGGGCAAGACCTTTGAGGATGCCCTCCGCACCCGCATGTTTGAGGATGACCGTCCCAACTGGACGCCCCGCATCAGCGGCATCATGCACGTGGCAGACGGCAAGGCGGCCTACAAGCTGTCCATCATCAAGTCTGACGACGGGGACGAAAACAGCGTCCTGCGCTTTTTCTACGATTATTGCCAGCCTAAAGCCGGCGAAGGTCACTTCATCCACACCTATAAGTGTGACGGCAATCCGATTCCCTCCTTCGAGGGTGAGCCGGAAAAGGTAACCCTCCGCGGCAACATCGAGGAGCTGGCACTGGATACCTGGATGAGCCTGAACGAAGACAACAAGGTGTCCCTGTACGTCTCCTTCATCAGCCTGGAGGACGGCAGCAGCGAGACCATTATCATCAACAAGCATGAGCAGGAGGAAGAAGCATGAAGGAGCTGGAACTGAAGTACGGCTGCAATCCGAATCAGAAGCCTTCTCGTATTTTTATGGAAGAAGGGGAACTGCCGCTGCAGGTGCTGAACGGCAAGCCTGGTTATATTAACTTTCTGGATGCGCTGAACGGCTGGCAGTTGGTCAGCGAGCTGAAGCGTGCCACAGGTCTGCCCGCGGCCACGTCCTTCAAGCATGTCAGCCCCGCCGGCGCGGCCGTGGGTCTTCCCCTGACGGATACCCTGCGCAAGATTTACTTTGTAGGCGATCAGGAGCTGTCGCCTCTGGCCTGCGCCTATGCCCGTGCCCGCGGTGCAGACCGCATGTCTTCTTTTGGCGACTGGATTGCCCTGAGCGATGAATGCGATGAGAGCACCGCTCGCCTGATTAAGCCCGAGGTTTCCGACGGCATTATTGCCCCCGGCTACACCGACGCGGCGCTGGAAATCCTGAAGGCCAAGAAGAAGGGCAACTACAACATTGTGCAGATTGACCCCGCCTATCGTCCTGCCCCTGTGGAGCACAAGCAGGTATTCGGTGTAACCTTCGAGCAGGGACGCAATGAGTTCGTCATTGACGAATCCCTGCTGACGGATATTGTGACCAACAATCATAATCTGCCTGAAGACGCCAAGCGTGACCTGGTGGTGGCGCTGATTGTGCTGAAGTACACCCAATCCAACTCCGTGTGCTACGCCAAGGACGGCCAGGCCATCGGCATCGGTGCCGGCCAGCAGAGCCGCATTCACTGCACCCGCTTGGCCGGACAGAAGGCGGATAATTGGCTGCTGCGTCAGCATCCGCAGGTGCTGGCACTGCCTTTTGTGGAGAAGATCAGCCGTGCCGACCGTGACAATACCATTGACGTCTACATTTCCGATGAACCGGATGAAGTGCTGGCAGACGGCCGCTGGCAGCGTTTCTTCACCGAGCGCCCCGCAGTGCTGACGAAGGAAGAAAAGCGCGCCTGGCTGAATCAGCAGACCGGCGTAGCGCTGGGCAGTGATGCCTTCTTCCCCTTCGGTGACAACATCGAGCGTGCCCACCGTTCCGGCGTGACCTATGTGGCACAGCCCGGCGGCTCCATCCGCGATGACAACGTCATTGAGGTTTGCAACCTGTATGATATGGTGATGTGCTTCACGCACATGCGTCTGTTCCATCATTGATAGGAAAATGCGAGGTGCAGGAACATGAAGGTACTGATTGTTGGCGGCGGCGGACGTGAACACGCCATTGCACTGAAAATTCTTGAAAATCCTGCCGTGACGGAGCTGTATGCCGCCCCCGGCAACGGCGGCATGGCACAGATTGCGAAGTGCCTGCCCTTCAAGGCCACCGATGTAGACGGTATCGTTGCCTGGGCATCGGAGCATCAGAACTTTGTTGTGGTGGCCCCGGACGATCCCCTGTGCCTCGGCATGGTGGACGCTTTGGCAGAAAAGGGCATCCCCGCTTTCGGTCCGCGGAAGAACGCCGCCATCATTGAGGGTAGCAAGGTGTTCTCCAAGAACCTGATGAAGAAGTACGGCATTCCCACCGCCGCTTATGAAACCTTCAGCGATTATGATGCCGCGGTAAACTATCTGCAAACGGCGGACATGCCCATTGTTGTTAAGGCAGACGGCCTGGCACTGGGCAAAGGCGTGCTGATCTGCCAGACCCGTGAAGAGGCGATGGACGCTGTTCGCTCCATGATGAAGGAAGCCAAGTTCGGCGCATCGGGCGCCAACGTGGTCATTGAAGAGTTCCTCACCGGCCCCGAGGTCAGCGTGCTGGCCTTCACCGACGGCAAGACCGTGAAGCCCATGGTTTCCAGCATGGATCACAAGCGTGCCTTGGATCATGATGAGGGTCTGAACACCGGCGGCATGGGTACCATTGCCCCCAATCCGTACTACACGGATGAACTTGCCGAGCGCTGCATGCAGGAAATCTTCCTGCCCACCATCGCCGCCATGAATGCCGAAGGTCGCACTTTCACCGGCTGCCTGTACTTCGGCCTGATGATGACCCCTAAGGGTCCGAAAGTCATCGAATACAACTGCCGCTTCGGCGACCCTGAAACCCAGGTGGTTCTGCCATTGTTAAAGAGCGATCTGCTGACCATTATGCAGTCCACCGTTAACGGCACGCTGGCTGAAACGCCTGTGGAGTTCTCCAAGGGTGCCGCCTGCTGTGTGATTCTTGCTTCCGGCGGCTATCCCGTGAGCTACAAGAGCGGCTATCCCATCTCCGGATTGGATGCGGCCGCCAAGACGGCAACCGTCTATCATGCCGGCACCAAGCTGGCAGACGGCCGGTTGGTTACCAGCGGCGGACGTGTTCTGGGCGTCACCGCCACGGCAGAAACGCTGCAGGATGCCGTCGCTTCCGCCTATGCGGCCGCGGAGAAAATTCAATTTACGGACAGACACATGCGCCGCGATATCGGCCAGCGTGCCCTGTCTGCCAACGTCTGAAGAACAAAAGGGGGAGAAACCCATGAGCGTTAAGCGCATCTATGTGGAAAAGAAAGAGCCCTATGCGGTGGAAGCCAAGCAGCTGCTGTGGGAGATTCGCCATATTCTGCAAATCAAAACGGTAACGGGACTGCGCCTGATGAACCGCTACGATGTGGAAGGCGTGTCTCAGGAGCTGTATGAAAAGTGCCTGCCCATTGTCTTCTCTGAGCCTCAGGTAGACGTCACCTACACCGAGCTGCCCCAAGATGCCAAGGCCGTTTTCGCCGTGGAATATTTCCCCGGACAGTACGATCAGCGCGCCGCCTCCTGCGAGGAGTGCATTCAGCTGGTGGGTCAGTGCGCCCGCCCCACGGTGCGCAGTGCTCGGGTATATCTCCTGGACGGCACCTTCACGGAAGAAGAGCTGAAGCGGGTAAAGAAGCATGTCATTAACCCCGTGGAAGCCCGTGAGGCAGACCTTGGCGAGAAGGAAACCCTTCAGCAGCAGTATCAGACCCCTGATCATGTGGAAACCCTCCATGGCTTCACCAGCATGAATGCGGATGAAGTGGATG
>CAVBFK010000364.1:0-6598 GCA_963594395.1 Lachnospiraceae bacterium | reverse complement strand
AGAAGACAATCCGCTATTGCAACGTTGCGCTGAAAACGCTTCGCTGTTCAGCGCGTTTTTGGGGCTTCGCCCCATGCCCTACCAGGGGGCGCCGCCCCTGGACCCTGCAAAGGACTTCGTCCCTTGACCCGTTATTAAAAGCCGTGAGTAGGTTTTCGCCCCACTCACGGCTTCTGAGATTATCTTTTTCAAAGTTTTCCATTGTCAATGCTTCAAGCGCTTATCACACTTGCGACTCAGCCAGGTGCCGAAGGACTGCAGAATCTGTGTCAGAATCACCAACACAATCACTGCCAGATACAGCACCGCATACTTATAGCGCTGATAGCCCACGGTAATAGCAATCTTACCCAAGCCGCCGCCGCCGATGGCACCGCTCATGGCCGTATAGCCCATAATGGTGGTAATCGCCAAAGTGAAATTATTAATCAATGACGGAACGCTTTCCGGCAGAAGCACGTGCAGCATAATCTGCATCGGCGTTGCGCCCATGCTCTGCGCCGTTTCAATAATGTTTGGGTTCACTTCCCGCAGGCTGGATTCCACCAGGCGCGCCACAAAAGGAAACGCCGCCACCACCAGCGGCACAATGGAAGCCACCGTACCCACAGAAGTGCCGATGATCAATCGAGTCAGCGGGATGACCATCACAATCAGAATCAGGAACGGAATGGAGCGTAGCAGGTTAATCAGCACATTCAGGAACTTCATCAAAGGTCTCGGCATAGGACGAATGCCCTTGGCGTCCCCAGCCACCAGCAGCATGCCCAGTGGCAAACCAATCACAATGGCGAAGAACGTTGCCAGGAACGTCACATACACCGTATCCCACAAGGCCTGAGGGAAGTCGGACAGGAACATTTCCCATGCTTCCTGCAATTTTTCAGGGGTAAACGCATTGGCAAAATTCATGCTTCTTCCTCCTTTTCCTTGGCCGCATAGGTCACTTCAACCTGTACATTCACATTCGGCGTTGCCTTCAGGTACTTGACGGCCTTGGCCAGTTCATCCGGGCCGCCGGGGATCTCAAGCAGCATGTAGCCGTAGGTCTTGTCCCCCACCGCGCGCACGGATGCGGTGTGCACACTGGCGGCAATCCCCTCGTCCATGGCCATGCGTGCCAGCAAAGGTTCCTTCACCGTGTTGGCGCCGTTGAAAATCAGGCGCACAATCTGCCCGCCGGGCGTAGGAGAAATATTGCCCTGCGCCATTTCCGGGTAGACAAGATTCTGCGTCGCCTGTGCCTTGGGGTTGGAGAACACCTCGGCCACATTACCTTCTTCCACCACGGTGCCGTGCTCCAAGATGGCCACGCGGCTGCAGATTTCCTGCACAACGCTCATCTGATGGGTAATGATAATGACGGTAATGCCCATCTTCGCGTTGATCTCGCGGATCAGTTCCAGAATTGCGTGGGTCGTTTTAGGATCCAGAGCGCTGGTCGCCTCGTCGCACAGGAGCACATCAGGATCCGTGGACAGGGCGCGCGCAATAGCGACGCGCTGCTGTTGACCGCCGGACAGCTGGGCGGGATAGGCATTGGCCTTATCCGGCAGACCCACCATTTCCAGCAGTTTCATGGCACGCTCTTCCGCGTCCTTCTTCTTCACGCCTGCAAGGCGCAGGGGAAGCATAACGTTCTTCAGGCAGGTGCGCTGCATCAGCAGGTTGAAGCCTTGAAAGATCATGGTGACGCGGCGGCGCACGGCACGCAGTTCCTTCTTATCCATGGTGCCCAGATCCTTGCCGTCTACCAGCACGGAACCTTCCGTGGGCTTTTCCAGCAGATTGATACAGCGCACCAGGGTGCTCTTGCCGGCACCGGACATACCGATAATGCCGTAGATATCTCCATTGTTAATGGTCAGGTTAACATGCTTCAGTGCATCCACCGGGCCGTCCGCAGTCGCGAAGCTCTTGGACAGGTTACGCAGCTCGATCATGGAACTCCTCCGTTATGCGCAGAAAGCCACACCGACAGCTTCCGCAGCGAGCCATCGGTGTGGCAATCCATTATGTCATTTTACTCGCCCAGCAGTGCAGTCAGGTCAGCCTGCTTGCCGGCATACAGGCCCATGGGCTCAACATGGATAGCGGCCACGGACACGATGTGGGTGCCGTTCTCCTCGTTGAAGTTTTCCTGATAGGGCAGGTGTGCGAAATAGTTGGCGTACACTTCGCCGTCTTCCACAGCGGTGTTGGGCAGCACGTAGTCGGTGTACTCGATCACTTCCAGGGTGATGTTCTTCTCAGCCAGGATTTCCTTAGCAACAGCCAGGATCAGGGCATGGGGCGTAGGAGAAGCGGCCACGGTGATGGTGGTGCCGGCCAGGGCATCGTAGTCCACATCGGCGTCATAGCCGTCGGTAGGATTCTCCACCACGGAGATAGCGGCGCCGGCGAAGGTCTCGTTGATGTAGTCAGCAACCTTCTGGCTGGTCAGAGCAGCCACCAGAGCCTTGGTGCGGGGATCTTCCTCGTTGCCTTCCTTCACGCACAGCACGTTGCTGTAGGGAGAATTGGAGTCCTCGATGAGCAGGGAATCTTCCACAGGATTCAGGCCTGCATCCAGGGCGTAGTTGTTGTTGATGATGGCGTAGTCCACATCAGCCAGCACGTTGGGAACCATAGCGGCTTCCACTTCTTCAAAGGTGATGTTCTTGGGATTGTCCACAATGTCAGCGGCGGTGGCGGTAATGCCGGCGTCTTCGCTCAGGGTAATAATGCCGTTTGCTTCCAGCAGCTTCAGGGCGCGGCCCTCATTGGTGGGGTCGTTGGGGACGGCGATGGTAATGCCATCGGCCAGGGCAACAGCGGTGCAGGACAGTACCAGGGCAGCAGCCAGGATCAGAGAAAGGAACTTCTTCATGGTGATTCTCTCCTTCATTAATCGTCGTTTCATGGGATAGGCAGCGGTGGATTCCTGTTGGGAAGCGTCACATTCGCTCGTTAAGGATGTTGCAGCGGATGAGCCGCCGCTCTGCTCGGTTCATGGAACGATCTCCTTTCGCCCTGTCGGAAATAAAAAATGAGGAGCTTCCCGACGAAGCTCCTCATCATTCGGCCAGCGCATGACATAATCGTCAAGCTCAACCGTTTATCTGAAAGCCCATCGAGTTTTGAGCACAGCAAAGCATGCACATGCGACGCATGCACATTTCCATAGACATCATGCTGTAGCTCTTGCTCATGTTGGCTTTCCCCTTTCCTTCAGGATGGGCTCATTATACACGACACCGGCGTGCCTGTCAACCCATCTTTGTGTTTTTGTATTGTATTTCTCAGAGCAGGCTTTTCAGGAAGCGGATGCTCTCTTCCTTGCCCATGCCGTACCCCGGGATCAGCGTTTTGCAGAAGTAGCGGCGGAAATCCCGCGAAAATTCCGTATCCCGCACAAACGCCTCGCACTGCACATTACCTTCCATGTTGCTGGGCATCAGTGCAACGCCGTGCCCCATATGAGCGGAAATGCTTTGCCGCTCGAAGAGCCTTTCTTCCCCGGAAATATGCAGATCAATCAGTTCATTTTTCTCTGCAAACTTCAGGAATTCGCAAAGGGTCAGTTTCCGCTCTTCCTCCGTCAGCGGGCGGAAAAGGCGCAGTTTCTGCTTCAGCTCGCCGGTTTCCATGAATCGCTTCATGCCCTTGCACGACAGCAGAAGATGGGTCGGACGCGTTTTCATCTGGGCGTTAGCTGTGCGCAAATAGCTGATGCGGCGCATTTCCATGATGGCTTCCGGTGACGCCTGTTCCATTTGGAACGCATTGTGCAGAACATCCACGGGAATATAGAAGAACGGAAGATCAGGCTGGAGCAGACAGCTTTCCGCATCCTTCTCCAGGCGATACAGTGCCTCCAGATGCTGTGCACAGCTCCGGAAATCCCGCAGATCATACACATGACTCAGCTCCACCGCGTCCACGGCCACCTGGTAGAAGAAGTCATACAGGCCGCTGTCCGGCAAAGCCCGGGTGCGGATTCGCTTGGACGGCTGCGCCAGAAGCAGAAGTTCCCGCCAGCCCTCCTCCATTTTGCAACGGAGGAGGGACAAATCTCCAGGGCTGCTGGTATGGGCAGGCAGTACGGTAATGCAGCAATGGGCGTTAAACAAAAGCGGCATGGCATCTGCCACCAGGCGCGCCATGGCGTCATTCTCCGCCGAATGCAAGCAACAATGGATGTGAATCCGATCGCCGTAGGCCTGCAAAAGGCTCAGCAGATCCTGAAAAAGAAACGAGCTGGAGCGCTGGAAGGTCAGGATGTGAATCTCCTCCGCGTTCTCCACCAGCGGCCGCAGTTGCTGCAGAAGCGTGCCTGCCCTGGCGCACACGTTGGGGAAGAAGATGTCACGGAAGGCTTCCTCTGTGTCCTGGGTGCCGCTTTGCATGCGGTTCACATCCAGAGCAGAACGGAATTCCGCCTCTTCCTGGGGAGACATGGGAATATCCTCGTTGGCAAGCATCTGCTCAAAAAAGCTGACGCAGCGCTTTGTGGTACACTGGTCATGACGGAGACGGGAAATGGTGGTTCCGCTCTGGAGCCCGGTCTTCTTCGCCAATTCTGCAACAGAGACGTCATGCCGCGTCATCCACCGATCCAGACATTTGCCAAACGTCAGCGAATACTCTGCCACAGACCATTTCCTCCCCAATTATTTCTTCTTTATGCAGAATAGCATAGATTCCTCATGCTGTCAACCCATTTGCAAACATACATTCGTGTAACTGTAAAAATGACTTGTCTGAAGCAGGATGTAACGTTTTGTTGGCGAATACATACAACATCAAACCTTCTGAGGGAGGATACGCTCATGGAACACTCGAATCCCCTGCTTCGGGAACTGGACACAACGAAGAAATTCATCACCATCGGTGAAATCATGCTTCGTCTTACCCCGCCGAACTACGACAAGATCCGTGTGGCCACGAACTTTGAGGCCAGCTATGGCGGCAGCGAAGCAAACATTGCTTTGGCGCTTGCGAACCTGGGCGTTGACAGCACGTTCTTCTCCGTCGTGCCCAACAACTCCCTGGGCAAGAGTGCCGTGCGCATGCTCCGCTCCAACGACGTGCACTGCACCCCCGTCATTCTTTCCTCTCCGGAAGAGACGCCTTCCCACCGCTTGGGCACCTACTATCTGGAAACGGGCTATGGCATCCGTGCCAGCAAGGTGATTTACGACCGCAAGCATTCCGCCATGGCGGAGTACGATTTTTCCCGTGTGGATCTGGACGAACTGCTCACCGGCTTTGACTGGCTGCACCTGAGCGGCATCACGCCCGCCCTGGGTCCCAACTGTGCCCAATTGGTGCTGGACTGCCTGAAGGTTGCCAAGGAGAAGGGCATGACAGTGAGCTTCGACGGCAACTTCCGCTCTACATTGTGGACGTGGGAACAGGCGCGGGACTTCTGCACCCTGTGTCTGCCCTATGTAGATGTTCTGCTGGGCATTGAGCCTTACCATCTGTGGAAGGACGACAACGACCACAGCAAGGGCGATGTGAAGGACGGCATTCCGCTCCAGCCCACCTATGAACAGCAGGACGAGATTTTCCAGGTCTTTGTGGAGCGCTACCCCAACATCAAGTGCATTGGCCGTCACGTCCGCTACGCGCATTCCGGCAGTGAAAACAGCCTGAAGGCCTTCATGTGGTACGAAGGGCACACCTTCGAAAGCCGGCTGTACACCTTC
The DNA here is from genome assembly GCA_963594395.1 of Lachnospiraceae bacterium. Classification (GTDB taxonomy): domain Bacteria; phylum Bacillota; class Clostridia; order Christensenellales; family Aristaeellaceae; genus CAKUFA01. Next base: position 905 of record CAVBFK010000364.1, on the reverse strand, counting down.
AACATTTTGGATCGTGTAGGTGGCGGCGATGCCTTTGCAGGCGGCCTGATCTACGCCATGATTCATAACTTCCGCCCCATGGACATGGTAAACTTCGCCGTGGCCAGCAGTGTGCTGAAGCACACCATTCACGGCGACGCCAACATCATTGACGATGTTCAGACCATCAAGAACCTGATGAACATGAACTACGATATCAAGAGATAAGGCAGGTATGTTTTTGCGGGAGGGCGGCTTTTGAGCCCCAAGTTCCCTCCTGCACCCACCCAAAAACCACATGAAACGATGATTCGTAAAGAATCATCGTTTTTTCTATGAAAGTTAAGTCAACATCATCGGAGAGAGCATGTGAAGGATTCCAGAGGGCGGAGTCTTCGACTCGTAACCGCAAAGCCCCTGGAATCAGGGACAAGAATTCGTTGGTTCCATACGACAAGTGCTCTTGCCCGCAAAGAGATTTCGCTCTGTGGAGCGAGCAGGGGCTTTCCGATCGCCCCTGCACCCTTCGGGGTGCACTCCTTTTGAGTTGAGCGCACTAGTCGCTTTTCTTAGTTGCATAACCAATCAGCTTAAATAACGAAGACTGCGAAGGAGTCCAGAGGGCGGAGTCTTCGACTCGTAACCGCAAAGCCCCCGGAAGATGGAATCTCTACCCGTTTGTTTCGTTCGATATGTTTGCTCTTAGCAAAGAAATTCTATCACGATGCGTTTCAAAGGGGCTTTGCGATCGCCCCCTTGACCCATTCGCACCTTCGGATGAAGTAGACTTCTATTAAACTTAAATTTTCAAGTCAGAAACGAAAAAGATCCCCTTCCTCCGAAGAGAAAGGGGATCTGATCCACCGCGTAAATTACTCGATAACCTTTGCCACAACGCCGGAACCAACCGTGCGGCCACCCTCGCG
>CAVBFK010000363.1:0-3771 GCA_963594395.1 Lachnospiraceae bacterium | reverse complement strand
CCATGAATTACTCCATACGAGCACCGCGCAGGGTAACCTTGGCACCAACGTTCTGGCCTTCGCGAACCTTGAAGTTTGCGATGGACTTCTTTGCCTTGGTGACCAGGGGCTTCTGGCCTGCGATGGTGGTCAGCTCGTTCACTGCCATCTCCATGGCCTTGGCGTTGTCCTTGCAATCGCCCAGGCCCATGTTGATAACGATCTTCTCGAGCTTCGGGATTTCCATGACGTTCTTGTAGCCGAACTTCTGCTGCAAAGCAGGAACAGCCTCGGCCAGGTACTTTTCCTTAATACGGGTAGCCATTTGGCTTTTCCTCCTTCTCAGTCAATTTCCGCCTGGCACTTCTTGCACACGCGGATCATCTTGCGGACATTCTTGCCCGCGTCATTGGTCACAGTGGTCACCTTGTGGGCAACGCGGGTAGCCTTGCCGCACTTGGGGCACACCAGCATCACATTGGAAGCGTCCACAGGGAGCTCCTTCTTGACGATGCCGCCGGGCTGCATGGCGTTGCGGGCCTTCTGGTGCTTGGTCACCATGTTCACGCCCTCAACGGTCACACGACCGGTCTTGGGGAAAGCGGCAACGATCTTGCCCTTCTTGCCCTTGTCCTTGCCGGAGATGACAACGACCTGATCATTATTCTTCACATGCATATCGTCTTACCTCCTTACAGAACTTCGGGAGCCAGAGAAACGATCTTCATGAAGTCCTTCTCACGCAGCTCACGAGCAACGGGTCCAAAGATACGGGTGCCACGGGGCATCTTCTGATCATTGATGATCACGGCAGCATTGTCATCGAACTTGATGTAGCTGCCATCGGGACGGCGCTTGTTCTTGCGCATCCGGACGATAACGGCCTTCACCACATCGCCCTTCTTCACGGTGCCGCCGGGGGTAGCGGATTTCACGCTGGCAACGATGACGTCGCCAATGGAGCCATCACGCCGGAAAGAACCGCCCAGCACGCGGATGCACATGATTTCCTTGGCGCCGGAGTTATCGGCTACCTTAAGTCGCGTTTGCGGCTGAATCATAGGGTATTTCCTCCTTACAACATGACGGCAGGCTTACTTGGCCTTCTCGATGATCTCCACCAGGCGCCAGCGCTTGTCGTGGCTCAGCGGGCGGGTTTCCATCACGCGGATGGTATCGCCAACGCCACACTCGTTGTTCTCATCATGAACCTTCAGCTTACTGGTCTGGTTCAAGATCTTGCCATACAGGGGATGACGGACACGGGTCTTGATCTGAATGACACAGGTCTTATCCATCTTGTCGCTCACGACGACACCGATCCGGGTTTTACGAAGTCCTCTTTCTTCAGACATTGAAGCGGCTGCCTCCTTTCAGTATATCTTACGCCTGCTCCTTGAGGCGAAGAATGGTCTTTGCCCGTGCAATATCACGCTTCACAGCGCTGATCTGCATGGTGTTCTGCAGCTGACCGGTGGCAAGCTGGAAACGAAGGTTGAACAGCTCGCTCTTCAGCTCCTTCACCTTGGCGGTGAGTTCTTCCTGGTTCATGGCGGAGAATTCATTAGCCTTCATTATTTGTCACCACCCGCTTCTGTCGTAGCCGCATTGTCACGGCTAATGATCTTAGTCTTCAGAGGCAGCTTGTGAGCAGCCAGACGCAGTGCTTCACGTGCGACATCTTCCGGAACACCGGCGATTTCGAACAGCACGCGGCCGGGCTTCACAACAGCCACCCAGTACTCAGGAGAGCCCTTGCCGGAACCCATTCGAGTTTCAGCAGGCTTTTCCGTCACAGGCTTATCGGGGAAGATCTTGATCCACACCTGACCGCCACGCTTGGTGTAACGAGTCAGTGCGATACGAGCGGCCTCGATCTGCTGGCTAGTGACCCAGCAGGGCTCGGTTGCCTGGAGGCCGAATTCGCCGTAAGCCAGGAAGTTACCGCGATGGGCTTCGCCCTTCATACGACCGCGGAACACCTTGCGGCGCTTTACTCTCTTCGGCATCAGCATAGGTTACTTTACCTCCTTCGCGGCAGGGGCCTTCTTGGCCTTGGGCAGGATCTGTCCCTTGTAGATCCAGACCTTCACGCCCAGGCGGCCATAAGTGGTCTTGGCTTCTGCGAAGCCGTAGTCAATGTTGGCACGCAGGGTCTGCAGCGGGATGGAGCCATCATGATAGTGCTCGGTACGGGCAATATCGGCGCCGCCCACACGACCGCTCACGCAGGTCTTGATACCCTTCACGCCATTGATCTTCATGGCGCGCTGCTGAGCCTGCTTCAGAGCACGGCGGAAGCTAATGCGCTTCTCCAGCTGCTGAGCAATGTTCTCAGCGACCAGCTGAGCATCAGCATCGGGCTGCTTAACTTCCATCACATTGATGTGAGCCGGACGGCCCAGGAACTCAGTGATGTCCTTCTTCAGAGCTTCGATGCCAGCGCCCTGGCGGCCAATAATCATGCCAGGCTTAGCGGTGAAGATGTTCACCGTGATATCCTTGGCAGTACGCTCGATATCAATCTTGCTGATACCGGTTGCGTAGTACTTTTCCTTCAGCATGTCGCGCAGCTTGTGGTCCTCAACGAGGTAGTTGGCAAAATCCTTCTTGCCAGCATACCAGCGGGTGCTCCAGTCAAAGATCACGCCGACGCGAGCGCCGTGGGGATTAACTTTCTGACCCATGGATAAACCTCCTTCGCCTTACTTCTGATCCAGCACCACGCTGATGTGGCTGGTGCGCTTGAGCATGGGGGACGCGCTGCCGCGGCTGCGGGCAACGTAGCGCTTCAGCGTGGGGCCCGGGTTGGCATACACTTCAGCGACATAGAGGTTCTGGCGGTTCAGCTCCTGGTTGTTCACCGCGTTAGCAATAGCGCTGTTCAGCACCTTTGCCACAACGGGAGAAGCAGCCTTGGGCGTGTACTGCAGGATTGCAAGTGCTTCGTCCACATTCTTGCCGCGGATCAGATCGATCACGATCTTCACCTTACGGGAGGAGATGCGAACGTACTTGGCATGAGCCTGAGGCCGCTTGTCAGCATTCTGCTTACGAGCAGCAGCCTTTTCCTTAGAACGGGTTGCCATATCGTTTCACTCCTCTCTTCTTACTTGCGTGCGGTGGCCTTGTCACCGGCATGTCCGTGGAACGTGCGGGTAGGGGCGAACTCGCCCAGCTTGTGGCCTACCATATCCTCCGTGACATAAACCGGCACATGCTTACGGCCGTCATGCACAGCGATGGTGTGACCTACGAAATCCGGGAAGATGGTGGAAGAACGAGACCAGGTCTTCACAACACTCTTCGTGCCGGATGCATTCATCTCGGTAATACGCTTCATCAGCGCGCCCTCAACATAAGGGCCTTTCTTAACGGAACGACTCATTCGTTAGCAGCCTCCTTCCTATGGGATGCGCTTACTTGCTGTTAGCGCGCTTCACAATCATGCGATTGGAATACTTCTTGTGCTTCCGGGTCTTGTAACCCAGTGCGGGCTTGCCCCAGGGAGTCACAGGAGCAGGCATACCAACAGGGCTCTTGCCCTCGCCGCCGCCATGGGGGTGATCGCAGGGGTTCATAACCACACCACGAACGGTAGGACGGACACCCATGTGACGAACGCGGCCAGCCTTGCCCAGGCGAACATTCTCATGGTCGGTGTTGCCCACGGTGCCGATGGTGGCCTTGGCGTTCAGGGGCAGCTTGCGCATTTCGCCGGAGGGAAGACGGACAGTCGCGAAACCATTCTCCTTCGCCATCAGCTGAGCGCTCATACCGGCGGAGCGGACG
>CAVBFK010000362.1:0-3343 GCA_963594395.1 Lachnospiraceae bacterium | reverse complement strand
TCGGCAAGCTGGTTGGCGAAACCGTCATGGCTGACAATCAGTAATTCTTGAATCTCCGAGGGACCCGCTGAAAGGCGGGTCTCTTTTTTGTACCCAGCTGATCGGTAAGTCACTGTTGGAAAAAATCCGGAGAGAATAAGAAGAAGGTCGCGAACGTGATTAGATCGTTCGCGGCCCTCGTTTTCTCTATTTACTTGTTCTGATCTTTACAAAGTCATCTCCGTCTCAAAAAGGTCATTCCGAAGCCCTATCCTTAGAATCACGTGAAAACACGCACACGTTCTCCACTCCGCTTGTCCAGCAGAACATATCCACGGGCTGGATCTTTTCCGGCAGGTAGCCGTGCTCCTTGAGCAGGGCGGCGTCGCGGGCCTGGGTGGCCACGTTGCAGCTGACGTAAACGATGCGGCGGGGCGATGCTTCGGCCATGGCGTCAATCACGGCGGGGTCAAGACCCTTGCGGGGCGGGTCTACCACCACCACATCGGGACGCAGACCGTCCTGCACCAGCTTGGGCAGAACATCCTCGGCCGCGCCAAGGCGGAAATCGGCGTTGGTGATGCCGTTGCGCAGGGCGTTTTCGCGGGCGTTGTCAATGGCCTGGGGCACCACTTCAATGCCAAGTGCCTTGCGGACGTGGGGTGCCATCATCAGCGTAATGGTGCCGGCGCCGCAGTAGACATCGCATAGGGTGTCGTTTTCGCTGAGCTCTGCAAACTCCAGCGCGGTGCGGTACAGTACCTCCGTCTGCTCCGGGTTCACCTGGAAGAAGGAAGCAGGGGAAACCTGAAAACGCAGTCCGCACAGGGTGTCTTCCAGCGTGTCCTTGCCCCACAGGGTGCGGAAATTCCGGCCGAGAATCACATTGGTCTTGTCGCGGTTCTCGTTGAGAATCAGGCTTACCACGTTGAGGGGCTTCAGCCGTTCCGCCAATTCTTTGACGTGGGGCAGATCCTTCCCGTTGATGACCACCACCGCCATGGCTTCGCCGGCGCGGTTCACGCGCACCATCAGGTGACGGATCAGTCCCGTGTGGGTCTCCTCATGGTAGGGCTCCAGGCGATATTCCTTCATCCACTGCAGGAAGGTTTCTGCCACGTCTCCTGCCGGCGGCATGGCGTTGGGGCAACGCTCGGCGGGAATAATGTCGTGGCTTCTGGGGGCGTAGAATCCCAACACGGGATGCTCCGCCGTTCCGCCTACGGGCAGACTGGTCTTGTTCCGGTAGCCGCTGGGGTCAGCCATGCCCTTGACCGGCGGCACCTCAACCTCCAGATGACCGATGCGGCGGAAGCAGTCTTCCACCTGCTTGCGCTTGGCCTCCAGCGTGGCTTCGTAGCGCATGTGACGGCAGCTGCATCCGCCGCAGCGGGGCCAGGCAGGGCAGTCAGGCTCACGGCGGTCGGGCGAGGGCACGGAAATCTCACCTTCGATGCGTCCGAAGGCGAAGCGGGGCTGAACCTTCACCAGCCGCACGTTAGCTGTTTCGCCGGGCAGCAGGCGGGGAACAAACACGGCCATGCCGTCTGCCCGAGCTACGCCCTCCATATCGGCGCCAATGGCGTCTGCCGTAAGTGTCAGCTGATCGTTCTTGCGCATAATTCCTCCGCATGAAAACGGCACTTTGCCGCGTTATATAGTCGTACAACATGCTATTGTACCAGCCTTTGCCCGGATTGACAACGGCTCAAAGGGAAGATATACTCAAAGTGTGAAAGAAAGAAGGGATTGTGTGGATCGGCTGTATATTGTCGTGCCTTGCTATAAGGAAGAAGAGGTTTTGCCGGAAACGTCCAGGCGGCTGAAAGAGAAACTGCAGGCGCTGTCTCAGGCGGGCTTGATTGCGGAAGACAGCCGCGTGCTGTTTGTGGATGACGGCTCCTCGGATCGCACGTGGGAGATCATCGCGGGACTGCATCAGCAGGATGCGACCTTCTCAGGCGTCAAGCTGAGCCGCAATCGCGGGCATCAGAATGCCCTGCTGGCCGGCATGGAGGAAGCGGCACGGCATAGTGATGTGATCATCACCATGGATGCTGATCTGCAGGATGATATCGGCGCCGTGGATCGCATGCTGGAAAAGTATCGGGAGGGCTGTGAAATCGTATACGGCGTTCGCTCTTCCCGGGCGAAGGACACGTTTTTCAAGCGCTTTACCGCCCATGGCTATTATCGATTTATGCAGATGATGGGCGTGGATATCGTTTATGACCATGCAGATTATCGCTTGATGAGCCGCCGTGCCGTGGAGGCGCTGTTGTCCTTCTCGGAGGTCAACCTGTTCCTGCGCGGTATGGTACCCTTGGTGGGCTTCAAGACGGATACTGTGCTTTACGAGCGGGGGGAACGCTTTGCCGGGGAAAGCAAGTATCCGCTGAAGAAGATGGTTGCCTTCGCCCTGGATGGCATCACGTCCTTTTCGGTAAAGCCCATTCGGTTGATCCTGAACCTGGGCGTCGTCATCTTCGCCGTGTCTGTACTGATTTTGCTGTACTCCCTGATTCGGAAGCTTTGCGGGCAGACGGTCAGCGGCTGGACGTCCCTGGTGTGCTCCATTTGGGCACTGGGCGGCATTCAACTGCTGGCGCTGGGTGTCATCGGCGAATACATCGGGAAGATTTACAACGAGACCAAGCGCCGTCCGCGGTATATTATCGAAACGGTGCTGGATGAAGAAGCAAAACAATAAAAGACAGTATGGGGGTTCATTGCAATATAGCGATGAATCCCTTTTTAATGGTTTTCGAGGTGGGTGCGGGAGGAGGCTTTTGACTCAAAAGCCGTCCTCCCGCATTTTTCTTCGTCCCCTTACGACACGATTTTCTTGCTTTTTGGTCACAAGCATTTCACTGGAAGTTCATTTTCATGTCATGGAAGGCGAATAGAATGATGGCATCAAAAGAAAGGGGATGGTTGCAGCTGAGACACTTGTCCTGGGGGGACAAGCTGCCGGATGATTTCTCGCCGTGGCCACGGCAGAGAACGGATAGCGAACCGATGTCATCCGCCGCAGCGCTAAAAATTCCTTGCCGCAAGGTGAGTTTGAATATAAAAAGAAAAGCGGGGGAGCAAATTATGTTAGGCTCCTCCGCTATTGTTATGGGGAAATGTTAAGAAATAAGTTTGTTCGCTTCATACGACAAGCTTGCCATCCAACAAGGAGATTTCGCTCTGCGGAGCGACCAGGGCTTTCCGATCGCCCTGGACCTTCGGGTTGTCTCCACCTTTGAAGAAGTTAACTTCCACATCTTTTTAGTTGCGATACAAGTCAACATGATAAGGAGTGCATGCGAAGGGGTCAAGGGGGCGACCGCAAAGCCCCCTTGATGCTCGATGAAAACCT
>CAVBFK010000361.1:0-2159 GCA_963594395.1 Lachnospiraceae bacterium | reverse complement strand
CTCTCTTAAAGAAATTTTTTAAGGAGCATACTTGTCTGATAAAAAAGGCAATTTGCTTTCCATCTTCCAGGGGCTTTGCGGTCGCCCCTGGACCCTTCGCATATCTTCTCCGATGAAGGAGTTCTGTATCCAACTTTTTGCGTTTGTAACGCTGGTTTTCGAGGAGGGTTCGGGAGGAGGCTTTTGACGCAAAAGCCGTCCTCCCGAAAAAGTCTATTGATTTGGTTTTCGAGGAGAGCGCGAGAGGAGGCTTTTGATACAAAAGCCGTCCTCTCGCAAAAAACATTATGTACATTGAATCCATCAAACTGCGGGATTTCCGAAACTACACCGAGCTGGAGATTGCGCCCCACCCGGGGGTCAACCTCCTCTTCGGCCAGAACGGTTCCGGCAAAACCAACCTCCTGGAGGCAATCCACTACTGCGCCCTCGGCCGCAGCCACCGCACCAGCCAGGATCGCGAGGTCGTTCGCAAGGGTCAGACCGCCGCTGCCGTGGGCGTTACCGTCCGCCGCAAGGAAGGCCGCCATGATGTGGCCGTGAAACTGACCCCCGAAGGTCCAAAACACAAACATGTGTTCGTAGATAAAAAGCGCGCGTCCCGCATTTCTGACATGATGGGGCAGGTTCAGTGTGTCATTTTTTCCCCTGAAGACCTGATGCTGGTAAAAGACGGCCCCTCTGCACGCAGGAAATTCCTGGATATGATGATTTCCCAGCTGTCTACGCCGTACTTTATCGCCCTGCAGCAGTATCAAAAAGCCATGGATCAGCGGAACGCCATGCTTCGCGAGGTGAAGCGCGGCGGGCGCATGGATCAAACCATGATGGATGCCTTCGAGCAGTCCATGGCGGAGCAGGGCGCGGTGATTCACCGGTATCGCAAGCAGATGATCGAAAAGCTGGCGGTGCTTGCGGCGGAGAAATACCGCTCCATCAGCGGCCGTGACGGGGAAGACTTCTGCATGACCTACAAGGATTGCACGGGGGAGACGGATTTCGTCACCGAGGCGAAGCGGCAGTTGGCGCAGTCCCGGCAGGAGGACGCGTTCCGCGGAACGACGTCTTTCGGCGTGCATCGGGAGGATATTCTGCTGACGCTCATGGGGCGGGAGATGAAACTGTTTGCGTCTCAGGGGCAGATTCGCACTGCGACCCTGAGCATGAAGCTGGCGCAGATGGCGCTGTTTGAGGAAATCAGCGGGGAAATGCCGATTCTTCTGCTGGATGATGTCATGAGCGAGCTGGACATGACCCGCCGCACCCGGCTGCTGAAGGAGATCAGCGGTGGGCAGACCTTTGTGACCTGCACGGACGAAAGCGACCTGGAAGGCTGCGACGAGCGGCGAACTTATCTGGTGAAGCTCCAGCCCGACGGCATCGCCAGCGTCAGCCAGACCAACAACGGCGAATCCGTCGACGATGCTGAGGAGGAAGAACCGGATTTTACGTGATGTTTTTTGCGGGAAGGCGGCTTTTCTGAGAAAAGCCCTTCCCGCACCCATTCCGAAAAGCGAATAGGGAATAATAGATTTCATGAACGCAATGTTTCACGTGAAACATTGCGTTTTTATGTTGGAATGAAACGAAAAATGATGCGGTTTAAGACTACTTCAAGGAAGACTCCGCCCTCTGCACTCCTTCGCAGTGCGCCTTTTTAGCGAGCGCACACGCTAACAAAAAGATGCGGTTGAACACTCCTTCATCGGAGAGGACACCCGAAGGAGTCCAGAGGGCGACCGGAAAGCCCTCTGGAATAAGCATAACAAAACATGATTGCAAATGTGTACACCTGCACAAAGTAGCTTGCAAGTGTGCAAATTAGGACACTTTAGCCCGAAAGTGTACGAATTAGGACAGAAAATGGCGAAAGTGTCACGTAAAATGAAGATAATCAATGCTGAAAGTATGCAGAGGGCTTTGCGGTTACGGGTCGAAGACTCCGCCCTCTGCACTCCTTCGCAGTGCACTCCGATTAAGGAGTGCACATGCAAACTAAAAAGATGCGGTTGAGCATACCTGCATCGGAGAGGATTGCGAAGTGTCCAGGGGCGACCGGAAAGTCCCTGGAACAAACATGCAAGCTAAGTTCGGAGTTGTGCACCCCGAAGGAGTCCAGAGGGCGACCGGAAAGCCCTCTGGAATAAGCATAACAAAAC
>CAVBFK010000360.1:0-2195 GCA_963594395.1 Lachnospiraceae bacterium | reverse complement strand
TCTAGAGTTGAAGGGCTTGCGAGCCCTCCAACGCCACCTGGGGTTGTTCGTAGCCTGATCTGATTTGTATCCTCTTCAATCCGAAAGGACTGATCTATTTTATGAGTAAATTTGCACTCTTTGTTGACCTTGAAAACTGCGGTGCCAAGGTAGAAACCCTGAACAGCATTTTGGAAAAGGTCAAAATCCGCGGCGATATTCTGCTGGGCAAAGTGTACGGCTACACTGACCGGTTCAGCGACCTGAAGGAAGTATTGCTCAGCAACACTTTCACCGTGGTTCCCTCCCTGCGGTACGGCATCGCCCAGAAGAACAACGCCGACATTCTGCTGGTAATTGACGCCTTGGAGGTTGCCTATACCAACGATCTCATTGACTCTTTCTGCATCGTGTCCGGCGACAGCGACTATACGCCGCTGGTGGGCCGATTGAAGTCCATGGGCAAGTTTGTGCTGGGCATCAGCCGAAGTGAAGCCGCCAGCACGATTTTCATTAACGCCTGCAACGAATTCCAGTTCCTTGAAAGTGTTGGTACGCGCAAGGTTTCCAATGCGCCTGCCAAGAAGCACAAGGCCAGCACCAGCAATGAAGAAATGATGGACGAGGCCGAGCTGAACAAACTGCTGTGCAGTGTCTTTGAAGAATCGTCGGATACGGATGAGATGTACGCCAGCGAGCTGAAGAGCGTTCTGCTGCGTCTGCGCCCTGACTTCAATGAGAAATCCTACGGCTGCGCCACGTTCTACAAGCTATTGCTGAAACTGGCCGCCAAGTTCGGCGATCTCCATGTGAAGAATGATAACTTCAACGTGATGGTCAGCTTGAACAGCCCCTCCGAGGGAGAAAGCCGTCCTCAGCTGACCCGCGACAACTGGAAGGATGCCTTTGCCGCTCAGTTGCAGGCCTACAAGGACGGCGGCTTCGACCGGGTGAATCCTTCCATTCTGAAGGCAGACATCTTGACGTCCTACCCCGACTTTACCGAGCGGGCCATTGGCTTCAAGCGTTTTTCTGACATGCTGAAGCAGCTGGAAAAGGACGGCCTGCTGGTTGTGGAAATGGATGAGCAGAAGACGATGCTCATCAAGCTGTTGTAACCACATCTTGCATCCACGCCGTTTTCCGTGTACAATAGGAGCGGATGAACAGATTACGAAAGGAGCGATTCCTTTGAAGAAGCTTGAAAGCGATCTGCTGGAGCTGTTGAAAGAGGATTGCCGGCTAAGTGTGGACAAGTTGGCCGTCATGACCGGTGCAACCCCCGAGGAAGTTGCCGAAACCATTCAGCACCTTGAGGATGAACGGGTCATTCTCCGCTATGCGCCCACCATCAACTGGGACAAGACGGACCGTGAACGTGTGGAAGCCATGATTGAAGTTCGTGTCACCCCTCAGCGTGACATGGGCTTTGATGCCGTGGCAAAGCGTATTTATCGTTTTGAAGAAGTCAAGAGCGTATACCTGATGAGCGGCGGCTATGACCTGCTGGTGCTGGTAGAAGCCCGCACCTTGAAAGATCTGGCACTGTTCGTATCTGAAAAGCTGTCTCCCCTGGAAATGGTCACCGGCACAGCCACCAGCTTTGTGCTCAAGCGGTACAAGGAAGAGGGCGTCGTCTTTGAAGGCGACAAATCTGATCAGCGGCTGGTGATTTCTCCGTGACGTACGAACGTTATCTGAATCCCCGTGTGGCCGCCGTTCCGCCCAGCGGCATCCGCCGTTTCTTTGATTTGGCCGCCACCATGAAGGATACCATTTCTCTGGGCGTTGGCGAGCCTGACTTCATTACGCCTTATCACATCCGCAATGCCGCCATCAACAGCATTGTAGACGGTGAAACCCAATATACGGCCAACCGCGGCCTTCTGCCCCTGCGCCAGGAGATTGTCTGGTATCTGGAGCATCGCTACGGCATCAGCTACAATCCTGAAACCGAGGTGCTGGTGACCGTCGGCGCCAGCGAATCCATTGACGTGGCTCTGCGCGCCATTGTTGCTGATGGAGACGAAGTGCTGGTGCCTGAACCCAGCTACGTCAGCTACAGCCCCAGTGTCATTTTTGCCGGCGGCACGCCCGTAGGTGTGGTTACCGATCAGAAAACGGATTTCCGCCTGAGTGCCGAGGCTGTCCGTGCGGCCATTACGCCCCGCACCAAGGCGCTGATTCTGCCCTACCCCAACAATCCTACCGGCGCC
>CAVBFK010000359.1:0-2276 GCA_963594395.1 Lachnospiraceae bacterium | reverse complement strand
TGAGTTGCACCAGATTGTACTGGGTTGCACGGGGAGCACGGGACGAAGTCCCTTGACCCATTATTGCCTATTATTTGTGTGCTTGCCTTACCAGGCAATACTGCTTCAGGGGGAAGTTATGCTCCTCCACCCGATAGATCTCAAACCCGAAATTCTGATAAAAGGGTACATTATGCTCATTATGGGTTTCCAATGACATCATCATGCCATGCTCATCCGCATAGTGAATCGCTTCCCCCAGCATTTCCGCCGCAATGCCATGATGTTGCAATTCCGGATCCACCGCCAGGTAAATCACATGCAACCGGTTCTCCGGCAGTTCATCCGTCCAACGGGAATTCAGATAATCGGTGCCTTTCACGAAATTATGCAGGGTATGCAGGGATGCATCTTCTTTCACAATAAAGGCATCGGACAGCAGGGCTGCCCTGGTTTCACTGAACATGTAGTGGAGCATGGAATGATGCTCCGCCTGGTCGCTGACCACGATCAGGCCGTTCAATTCTTCACTGTCTGCGAAGATTTCGCAGGTATCGAAGAATTCGTCCATGTCGCAGCGGAAAAGCTCCGGCATCAGACGTTTTCGGATCTCCTCGTCGGGGATCAGGGTTTCATACAACGGATCTGCCGCAAAGCAGATGTTCAGGATCTCCTCCAATCGGGGAAGATCCTTTTTTTCAACACGATACAACTTCTCCAGATTCATGGAGAAAGAACCCCTTTCAATCTTCAGTAAATAGCAGGGCGAATTCCGTCATGCTGTGCAGAACCTGTTCCAGCAGTTTCTGCTGATTCTGTACGGCCAGATGAAGCCGCTCCGCCTCCGCCGTGCAATCCGTCAGGCCTGCCGCGTGCTTATCCAGCAGTGAGCGGACGGTTGCATACAAATCTGCATGAGGCATCAGTCGTCCGGCGCCCCACTTGAGGCGCTCCTTGGGCTGGTCGGTCATATAGGTGGTGAAGTGGCGGAACACATCTTCATCAAAGGTGAAGGCATAGGCATTGTTATCCACCTGGTACAAATGGCGCAAAGCGTGAGGAACGTCGCCGTCTTTCAGGCCGTTTTCCGCGCCGGTCAGATGCTCAATGCTGCTCAGCACCAGCTCATTGGGATAAAACACATGACCATCCCAGTCAATGCGCACCATGGTATCCTGCTCTGCTTAAAGCGCGCCAGCAAGGCTTTTTCCTTGGCACGGCAGGACTGATACAGGGCTTCTGCCTCATCCGTTTTGCCTGCATCCAGCAGGGCGCCATAGCGGAGGTTCATTTCCCGAACTTCCCGGTAGCCCTGCTCAGCACGGAGCCGTGCTTCTTCCAGTGCCTTCCGCATGGGAGCAATCTTCGCCTGAAGCGCCTCATCCTGAGGCAGATACTTCAAGGCGCGCTCCATGACCGGTGCAAAGCACAGGGGCACCAGGCAGGTGCGATCCAGAGCAGCAATCAAGCAGGCATACAGTTCATGATGATAGCGGTACACGGCGGGATCGTACTGTTCATCCACATCCAGCTGGCTATGGTAGTGGGTCTCCATGAAGGAGCCGCCGGTAAAGTCGTTCACCATGGAAGGGATGCCCGCAATGGCCATGGAGAAATCATCGCTCATGGTTTCAATAGGTGCCACCACGCTGGGCGGATCACGGTAAGCATCCGTCAGCTGAGGAAGCTTGGCCATGAACTCCTGCAAATAGCGCACGTATTCATAGCAGCAGCGGATTCTGGCTCGCGTGCCGTGTGCCACGGCAGGGAGCTCGAAATTCAGGTCGGCAATCACCTTGCCTGCCCATTCGGGATGGATGGTATTCACCTGTTCAAAGGCGCCGGTGGACCAGTCAAACCAGCTATCCGTCACGCCCCATTCCTCTGCCGCCATGGCGCAGAAAACCAGGGTGTTCTTAGGCTTCTGACCGCTACGCACAATGGCTCTTGCCAGGCCGAGCATCATGGCAATGGCCGTGTTATCATCCTGGAAGCCGGAAAAATAACTATCATAATGGGCAGACAGGAGCACCAAACGATCCGGATGCTCGCCCTTGATTTCACCGATGATGTTGCCATCCCGGGTATCATGCAGTACCTTGGTATCCGCGCAGAAGGACACGGTGGTTTCACTGCCGGCATCCAGTACGCCCATCAGGGCATCTGCATCCCGCCGCGCCATGGAGAAGGCCGGTGCATCCGCAGGGCCTGCGATATCCTGGGCATTCAAGGCTTCATCATCCGCATCGCCGTAACCACCGCGCTGAACGGCAATCAAGGCCTTAGCACCCTTCAGG
>CAVBFK010000358.1:0-3955 GCA_963594395.1 Lachnospiraceae bacterium | reverse complement strand
CGGTTGAAGTCGATATGACCATTCCGTCCGATGCCCAGCAGCTGAACGTCAATACCGCCGGCGGCACGGATGGCCTCATCATAGGCGGCAGCGGCGGCGCTCAAGTCAGCGGCATTGCCGTCCGGAACGTGCACGGCCTCAGGACGGACGTTTACATGGCTGAAGAGATGATCTTGCATAAAGCGGTGATAACTGCATTCATGGTTCACATCGATGCCTACATACTCGTCCAAGTTGTAGGAAATCATCTGGGAAAAGTCCAGCACGCCATTTTCATAAAGGCGAACCAGCTCGTTATAGGTGGGAATCGGTGAAGAACCGGTTGCAAGACCGAGAACACTGTTCGGCTTCCGCAGCAATTGAGCGCCAATGAGCGCGGCAGCTGCCTGACCAACCTGAGCGGCTGTGGAAAAACGACGAACCTGCATACATCGCACCTCCATACTTGTCTGCAAACGACCTATAATGTATTATTTACTGTACTATGCTACACAAGGGTTTGCGAGCATTTGTATCAATTCTGATTATAGGCCGTGCAGGGGTAGATGTCAAGCCTTCGGTGCAGATTCTTTTGTCCAGGCGTTGTGCAGGTCGTTGAGCCAACCGCGGACATCCATCTGCCATACACTTTGGAGAACCTCATCATTCAGTGCCTCGGCGATCGGCCCGAAGGAGACCGCCTTGCCGCCGGAAAGTACCAAGGCATCCGTGCCGCGATAACGTGCCAGATTCAGGTCATGCACCACCGCAATGACGGCTTTTCCAGGGCGGTGGCGCCAGGTTTCCATGATATCGAATAGCTGTTTTTGGTAGAGCAGATCCAGATGATTGGCCGGCTCGTCCAGAATCAGCAGCGCCGGATCCTGACACAGCACCTGCGCCAAAAGGGTACGTTGCTGCTCACCGCCGGACAGGGAGGTGAAGCTTCGATCTTTCAATGCGGTAAGCCCTACTTGGGACAGTGCTTCTTCTACCCGCTCTTCCGTATCGGCAGGTTCCGGCGCCAGAAATCCTTTGCGGTAAGCGTAGCGCCCCATGGCAACGACCTGGGACACGGTAAAGGCATCGGACAGCGTAACAGACTGGCTGAGCACGCCGACGCATTGTGCCAGCTCTCGAGGACGATACGCATGAAGCGGCTTGCCCAGCAGGGTGACATGACCCGTGCAGGAAATCACGCGGGACAGCGCCTTGACCAGGGTAGATTTGCCGGCGCCGTTAGGGCCGCAGAGCATAAGCCATTGCCCTTCCTGCAGGGAAAAGGATACATGGGACAGAATGTCCTTGCCGGAAATCGTTACGGAAAGATCGTCAACCTTCAGCATCAAGCATCCCTCCTTTTCTTCGTGCGGGCAAAGATGATGATGAATACCACCGCTCCGATGATGGAGGTGACCACGCCGATGGGCAGTTCAATGGGGGAGAAGATGGTGCGGGCGGCCAGGTCGCACAAGAGCAGGAAGGTTGCACCGCCAAAGATGGAAGCAGGCAGTAGCGTGTGATGATCCGGCCCCAACAGCATGCGAAGCATGTGGGGCGTTACCAGACCGACAAAGCCAATGCCGCCGCCGATGGATACGCATACGCCAATGAGCATGGAAACGGTAATCATCACCACGAGCTTCACCGCCTTGACGTGAACGCCCAGGTGCTGTGCCTGGTGTTCCCCTAAGGCAAAGGCATTCAGGGCGGTGGAACAGCTTATCAGGATGCAGCTGCCCAGCAAAAGCGCAATGAACAAAATCAGCGCTTGGCTGTAGGTGGAGGATGCCAGCGATCCCATGGTCCAGAAGGTGATGGTGCGCAGTTTCTCACCGGAGAAGGTGACCAGCAGGCTCATGATGGCGGTCATAAACATGGAGAAGATGACACCGATGAGGATGATGCTGTTGGTGGCCATGCTGTGATCCAGCGTCCATGCCAGGGAGAGAATCAGCACCAGAGAGCCGAAGGCGAAGAGCATGGCCATGACCATGGTACCGCTGGCATGAATGCCGGGCAGGGTGATCCCAAGCAGAATGGCCACGGCCGCGCCCAGGGATGCACCGGAGGATACACCCAGGGTAGAACCGTCTGCCAAAGGATTCCGCAGGATTCCCTGCATGGCCGCGCCGCAGAGAGAGAGGGATGCACCCTCCAGTGCTACACACAACACCCGGGGCAGACGCACCTTCAGCAGAATACTGCCAAGCGTTGAGTCAGCGGACTGCTGTCCCAGCAGAATACGGACGGTATCCTCCAAGGGAATCCCTACACTGCCAACGCAGACGCATAGAAGCATCACAGCCAGCGTGATAAGCGGCAAAAAAAGAAACAGCCATAGTTTGCGGCGCATGCAGAACCTCCGAAAACAGAATGAGAAGAAATTCGACCTGTTCATGCCGGAATCCTTTGATGGACGTACGCAAGAGAAAACCCCGCGGAGTACGGATGTCTCCACGGGGCAAGGATTGGCTTGATGATTAGGCCGCAGGGGCAGCTTCTTCTTCAGCAGTGGAATTGGTCAGGAACTCCAGCAGAGACTTAGCGGCATCAGCCAGACGCGGGCCGGGACGGGTGAAGGAGTCGCTGTCGGCATTGAAGATGTTGCCGTTAGCAACAGCCGTCACATTGGACCAGCCTTCGCGCTGCTCGATTTCTTCCACAGGGGTGGGACCCTCGCCGTAGTAGGAAGAGGTGGTCACAATGTAGTCAGGATTGCGCTCCAGTACCTGCTCTTCAGACACGGAAGCCCAGCCATCCACATCGGCAAAGATGTTGGTCAGACCCAGCATGTCGGCAATCTCATCCATGAACGTGCCGTTGCCGCCGGTCCACAGACCCCACTGCAGGGGAGAAATCTCGAAGTACACGGTCTTGCCGGCGAAATCAGCATCAGCGGCGGCGGCCTTTACTTCATCGAAGGTGGACTTCATGTCTTCCACCAGGGCATCGGCTTCGTCGTTCTTGCCGACCACCTTGCCGATGAGCTCAATGGCAGTGTACACACCCTCGATGCCGTCTTCCTTGGTCATGACGACCTTGATGCCGGCGTTCTCCAGGGCTTCCACCTGCTCGGTGGTCTGGGACATGGTGTCCATGATGACCACGTCAGGGGTCAGGGCAACGATTTCTTCCACGTTCAGCTCAGAGCCGGACTTCACGGAAGGAACATCCAATGCTTCGGTAGGATAGTCGCAGTATTCGCCGCGGCCCACCAGCGTGTCGCCGGCGCCCAGAGCATAGAGCACTTCCACATTGGCGGCGGTGATGGCCACAATGCGGGTTGCGGGAGCATCCAGCGTAACGGTGCGGTCGGTCATGTCCGTGACCTCGATAGCCGTATCTTCAGCAGATACGACGGTGCAGGCCAGCAGCATTGCCATGGCCAGCAGCAGAGAAAGCAGCTTCTTCATTTGGGTAACCCTCCTTTTATCTTCGGCAAATGAAACAGCGGAGGGGCATAAAAAACGCTCTCTTTCCAGAACAGGAAAAAGAGAGCGTAACCATCAAATCGCGATCCCAAAGACCGAGATTCTGTCACTTTCCCATCCCCAGAGGAAGTAAAACTTGCCGCATTGCTGACAGGTCTCCCGACTTGGCTTCATCCGATCATGACACCTTCCCATCCTTGACAGAAAACTGCTTTCGGACAGTGGCTGCATCCCTTTTAGAATGCTTGTCATTTCGTCTGCTTCACGGTTACTGGGATAGTTCGGGACTCACACCCGATTCCCATGGCGCGTCTGCGCCGTGCGTCGCCACACATCAGCAGGGCTGTTCATTTGTCGATGTTTATTATACCGTTCTTGCGGAGGCATGTCAATGCCAAGGCGTTTCGATATAGTACAGGCAGATGTCTTCATAGTGTCCGTCCGGCATGAGGAAGCCGCCGGGCACCGTCCCCAGCGGATGGAAGCCGATGCGTTCGTACAGGTGACGGGCGTGGATGTTGCTGGCAACGACAGCGTTGAAT
>CAVBFK010000357.1:0-3049 GCA_963594395.1 Lachnospiraceae bacterium | reverse complement strand
CCCTCGGTACTCTCTTTATCGAATAAAATCCGAATGGTCGCGAACATGATCTTGATATCCTCGACGATGCTGGGGTTGGCGATGTACATCAAGTCCATCTGGAGCTTGGCGTAGGGGGTGGTGTTGTACTTGCCGTAAACCTGGGCATAGCCGGTGAGGCCGGCCTTGGCCTGCAGGCGAAGGCTGAACTCGGGCATTTCCTGCTCGTACTGGCGGGCAATCTCGGGTCGCTCGGGGCGGGGACCCACAATGCTCATGCTGCCGGCCAGGATGTTGAACAGCTGGGGCAGTTCGTCCAGGCGGCAGGCGCGGATGACGTGTCCCACAGGGGTAATGCGGTCGTCCTTTTCGCCGGTGGACAGACGGGCAACACCGTCTTTCTCGGCGTCCACCCGCATGCTGCGGAACTTCATGATCTTGAATTCCCGGCCATCCTTGGTCAGGCGGGTCTGGCGGTAGAAAATCGGGCCGCCGTCCTGCGCCTTAACGGCAATGGCAACAATCAGCATCAGCGGACTGGTAATCAGGATCGCCGCGGCGCTGGCCACCACGTCAAACACGCGCTTGAGGAGCACGAATTCCGGCGGCGGATTGTATCTTCCCACGCTGAGCATGGGCAAGTGGCACATGTGGATGCGCTGGGCACCGCTCATGATCACGTCACCCACGCGGGGAATCACATAAACATGAATGTTGTGGTTCACACAATGCTTCAGGATGATATTGCGGTCGTGGCTATGAACGCCGCACAGGAACACGGCCTCCATCCCCTGCAGGGCGGCCAGATCATTGGCCATACATTCTTCCACGGTGCAGGAAAGCCGCACGTCGAACTTCTTGTTCAAACCATACTGGCCGATGACGTTTTCCAGACCCTTCTGACGTCCGCAAACAATGACCGTCTTTTGCCCCTTGAATCTGGCAAAATACCAATGATGGGCAACGAAGCACCAAAGTAAGCTCATGGCCGCCTGTCCCACCAAAGCAAGCAAGGCAGGCAGAAGATCCGGGAATCCGCCGCTCATCAGCCACAGGGCGATGAACATGACGCCGTCTGCCATGATGATGCCCAGCACCTGGCTGATGAACAAATCCCCCAGGCGCTTGATGGACAAGCAGAACGCATCATAAACCCGGCCGAAGAAAAGGTACAGCCCCATAAACAGCAGAACCATGACGGCCGAGCGAAACATCGACGGCGTCATGACCACCCGCTGGGCGTAGTACATAAACCAGCAGCAGGCAAAAGGAACAGCGGCCATGAGGATGTTGAGCAACTTCACCAATCGGACGGTGACGTCGTGATACATGCCCTTGGCTTTCATTCTTTCCTGTTCTTGCGATCCTTGCATATTGGAATGGACGCTCCTTTATTCCCGTAAAAAAGCTCACTTGATCCGGAACATATCTGCTACATAGCCGCTTTCCTGCTGAGCAAGATCGCGAATCGTCCCCTGCTCGGCAATCGTGCCGCCATCCAGAACCACGGCACGGTCTGCCATGGCGACGGTTTCTGCGCGGTGGGCAATCAGCACCACAGCCGCATCATCCCCCAAGGAGGTAATGACGTCGTGGAAAGCAGTTTCGCTCTCATAGTCCAGGGCGCTGGTGGCCTCGTCCAGCACGATGAGATTGGGATGCCCCAACAGCACCCGTGCCAGCACAATCCGCTGACGCTCGCCGCCGGAAAGGCGAATGCCCCGATCTCCCAGGGTGGTATCCAGGCCGTCTTGCAGCTGGGATACAAAGCCCCACGCCATGGCCTTCTTCAGGGCGGCAATGAGGTCTTCCTCCGTGGCGTTCGGATGGAATCGGGTCAGATTCTCCCGCACGGAGGCGTTGAGGATCAGCGGATCCTGGGGCACATAGCCCACCTGCTTCCGCCAAGCCCGCATGCTCCCTGCGGCCAGGGTCTTGCCGTCTACCTGAATGGACCCGCCGGTGGGACGCAGGAAGCCCAAGAGCAGATTGACCGTGGTGGTCTTGCCTGCGCCGTTGCGTCCAAGGAGTGCCAGCTTCTCGCCGCGGCGGAGGGTGAAGCTCACGCCCTTCAGCGTCTCTTCCTCCGCGTTGCGGTAGGCGAAGTGCACATTCTCAAAGGACGTTTCCTGCCACTGGGAGAAGTCCTCCCCCGTTTCGGCAATGTCGGTTTCGGGCTGCATGTCTGCCAGGGCTTCGTTCATCTTTTCCAGGGCAGGAACGCAGCTGTTGATGCCCTGAATGCGGCTCTGGAAACCGGAGAACACCGGCCACAGCCGCGCGAACACGTACACCAGCACCACCAAGCGATCCGTTTCCACCTGCATGCCCAGGGTGCACACCAGATAGACGATGGCGATCATCACCGCCGCCGCCAGGGAATACACCACACCGGGCACGGAGTTCTGCCGAACGAACTTCATCCGTGCGGTTTTGAAGGAGAGGCTGATCTTCTCGAAAAGATCGGCATGCTCTTGCTCCACGCCGTAGGAGCGGACTTCCTTGATGCTGGCCAGCTGATTTTGCAGTTCCCCGTAGAATTCGCGGTTGATGCGAATCATCTCATCGCCGTACTCCCGGGATTTCTTCCGCAGGGGCTTGAAGATGGCCATCATGCACACGCCCATGATGCACACCAGCACCGTTACCGGCAGGGACATCATAAGGGCAATGGCCAGCTGCACCCCGGCGGACACGATGCTCGCCAGGAAGTGAATGACCTCGGAGATGCCGTAGCTCACCTGCCCGCACTGGGAGGTGAACAGGTTGATGATATCCGTGTTTTTGCGGGCGGTAAGGCTTTCCCAGCTGGCGCCGGACACAGCCGTGTACAGCTTGCCGCGAAGGCGCATGCCCGTATCTTCAATGAAGTTACTTTCACGGATGGACAGCGACCGATTCAGCAGTGCCTTCACCAGCACCAGCGCCACATAGCCCACCAGCAACATGCCTACCTGCACAGGATAGGACAGCGCCGTAAACCACGCGGGCAGACGGCTGTCGCCGATTTGGAGCATATTCAAAAGCGGAATCAGCATAACGATGCCGATACCGCTCAGAATGGATACGC
>CAVBFK010000356.1:0-3461 GCA_963594395.1 Lachnospiraceae bacterium | reverse complement strand
CTGGAAGGGTGCGGTGAATGCCAGCACCATTTCCGGCATGGTGAATGCCCGCGGTCTAACGGGTACGGATCTGACGCTGGAAACCGTGTCGGGCGACCTGCGCACCATGGGCATGAATGCCATTGACCTGAACCTGAAGACTGCCACCGGCGATATTCAGGCGCAGAACCTGACCTGCGATAAGTTGAGCCTGCGCTCCGTTTCCGGCCAGGTGAAGGTGCAGGATGTGGACGTGCGGCAGGTAAAGACCATCAACGTCAGCGGTGAAACGACGCTGGAATTTGTTGCCCCCTTCGAGAAAATCGACGGCAACACGGTATCCGGCAACATTCGCCTGTATGCGCCCATTGATATGGCGGATGCGGCGCTGTCTTCCTTGAATGGCAGGGTACGCACCAGCGGTGTTGCCCTGCAGGAAGGCGCACCGGAAATCCGCATCAGTAGCATATCCGGCGACCTGGAAATTCAAAACAACTCAAGCACTGAGGAGGAATAACCCATGGGTAGACAGAATTTCGGCGGCTTCGGCGGCGGCGCCAATATGCAGCAGCTCATGCGCCAGGCACAGAAGCTCCAGCAGCAGATGACGGAAGCACAGGAAGCCCTGGACGCGAAGGAATATGAAGCCACTGCCGGCGGCGGCATGGTGTCCGTGAAGGTTTCCGGCAAGCGGGAACTGCTGAGCATCACCATCAACCCCCAGGTGGTGGATCCTGAAGATGTGGAAATGCTGCAGGATCTGGTGATGGCCGCTGTGAACGAAGCACTGCGCAAGGGCGAGGATGCCCGCGAAGAGGCCATGGGCAAGATGGCTCCCGGCATGGGCGGCATGTTCTGATGGCAGGACAAATCGAGTCCATCCAGAAGATGGTTTCGGAGCTGTCCCGCCTGCCCGGCATCGGACAGAAAACGGCACAGCGTTTGGCGTATCACATTGTGAGTATGCCGCTGGAGGACGTGCGCTCCCTGGCAACCGCCATTTGGCAGGGCCGAAAGAGTATCCGCTATTGCAGTGCCTGCGGCAACTATGCCACGGAAGAGCTCTGCGATGTCTGCAAGGACACGGAGCGGCACAACGGGCAGATTTGCGTCGTGCGTGACCCCCGGGACGTGGCCGCCATGGAGCGGATGCATGACTATCACGGTCTGTATCACGTTCTGCACGGCACCCTGTCGCCTATGGACGGCGTCGGGCCGGATGATATCCGTATCAAAGAGCTGATGGAACGCCTGGCGGACGGAAGCGTGACGGAAGTGATTCTGGCCACGAACCCTGACGTGGAAGGCGAGGCGACGGCAACGTACATCTCCCGGCTGATTAAGCCCATGGGGATTCGCGTAACCCGCATTGCCCACGGCGTGCCTGTCGGTAGTGACCTGGAATATGCAGATGAAGTGACGCTCTCCATTGCCATGGAAGGGCGCAGAGACATGTAAAAAGAGGGGCTGTGGAAGGATGCAAGTCGTTCTTTCACAGCCTTTTCTACACCATTTTTTCCGGAGGAGGGGAAACCATGGATCAGGAAAGTATGTGGCTGATCACAACAGGACTGGCGGCTTTTGCGGTGATTCTGCTGCTGGTGCTGATCGCCATGGTGATTCGCATGAACCGCAAACAGCGGCAGGATGCCGCCAACTGGGGAAACGCCGTGCTGGACGAGATGGAGGTACAGTCTCAGGATATCCACCGCACCGCCCAAAACATTGTGGATAACTGCGGGAATACCATGAACAACATTGCCGGCGGGCAGACCTCCCTGCTGGAAAGCATGCAGCGGCAGATGGCCTACACCTCCCGCGAACAAAGCGAGCAGATGAACCGCAGTCTTTCCCAGATGGACGGCCGCCTGGAGCAGATGCGCCAGCAGAACGACCGCCAGCTGACGGAAATGCGCAAGACGGTGGATGAAAAGCTGACGGAAACCTTGGATCGTCGGCTGACGGAAAGTTTCACCCAGGTTAGCCAGCGATTGGAGCAGGTGTATAAGGGCTTGGGCGAAATGCAGACCCTTGCCGCCGGCGTGGGCGACCTGAAAAAAGTGCTGACCAACGTGAAAACCCGCGGCATCTGGGGCGAAATGCAGTTGGGCGCCCTGCTGGCACAGGTGCTGGCACCGGAGCAGTATGAAGCGAATGTGGCGGTGGTGCCCGGCAGTCAGGAGCGAGTGGAGTACGCGGTGAAGCTCCCCGGACAGGGGGACTCGGTGGTGTATCTCGCCATTGACAGCAAGTTTCCTCAGGAAGATTACGTCCGCCTGGTGGACGCCTCCCGAAGCGGTGACGCCGCCGCTACCGAGGAAGCCCGCAAAAACCTTCAGCAGGCATTGAAGACGGAAGCCAAGCGCATTGCCGGCAAATACGTAAAGGCACCCTATACCACCGACTTCGCCATTATGTTCCTGCCGGTGGAAGGCCTGTACGCGGAGGCGGTGCAGTCGCCCGAATTGATGGAAACCCTTCAACGGGAACAGCGCATTATTGTGGCAGGTCCCAGCACCTTTGCTGCCTTGCTGAACGCCTTGCAGATGGGCTTCCGCACCCTGGCCATTGAGAAGCGCTCCGGCGAAGTGTGGAAGCTCCTCCGTGCCGTGAAGCAGGACTTCGGCCTTTTCGCAGATACCCTGGAAAAAACCCAGCAGCGTCTGCGCCAGGCCAGCGAATCCATCGATACGGCCTTTGTCCGCACCCGCAGCATTGAACGCCGCCTGGGTAGCATGGAAGAAAGCAATCCTTTGGAAGAAAATAAGAAGCTTGGGGAATAAGACTCTCCAAAAAAGAAGAAAGCGCAAGCAGAATCATGACGGCTCTGCTTGCGCTTCGTTTGATTTCCTATGCGCGTAGGTTAGTGCTAAGAATTAAGCCATGACCTTGTAGCCTGCGTCCTCGATGGCCTTGGCCAGCACGGCGTCATCCACCGGGGCGTTCAGGGTGACCTTCACCGTCTTGGCGGCGTGGCTGGCAACGGCCGTATCCACCTGGGGAATGGCTTCCAGTGCCTGCTTCACGTGCGCCTCGCAATGGGGGCACATCATACCTTCTACCTTCAGGGTCTTTTCCATGGTTCCTCTCTCCTTTGCAATACTGCCGATTTCTACCGGCTGAATTTTTTTATCCTTTTTCGCACTGTGGAGGTCAAACAGGTTGAGCCGCAGTGCGTTGGATACCACACAGAAGCTGGACAGGCTCATGGCGGCGGCCCCAAACATGGGGTTCAGCTCCCAGCCCAGCAGGGGAATGAATACACCGGCGGCCAGCGGAATGCCGATGGTGTTGTAGATGAAGGCCCAGAACAGGTTCTCATGAATGTTCCGCAGGGTGGCGCGGCTCAGGCGGATGGCCGCAGGCACGTCACTCAGGTGGCTGTTCATCAGCACCACATCCGCGGCATCAATGGCAATATCGGTGCCGGCACCAATGGCCATGCCGATATCTGCACGGGTGAGGGCGGGGGCGTCGTTAAT
>CAVBFK010000355.1:0-10407 GCA_963594395.1 Lachnospiraceae bacterium | reverse complement strand
ATGCTATATCCTCCTGAGAATGCTTCTTTATTCGGAGAGGTCAACGCTCTCGACGCCTTCCATGTCCACCACAGGTTTCACCAGTGCGGCGGCCTTGCGCGGGATGCGTTTTTCTCCTGCAGGGGTGTCCAGCACGATTTCGCCGTTTTCCAGCCCTGCCAGAATACCAGTTATCAGCTTCTGACCATCCATAGCCTTGAAAAGCTTGATTTCAATCTCACTGCCCAGGGCGCGCTCAAAGTCGCGATCCTTCTTCAGCGGACGATCCACCCCGGGAGAGGACACTTCCAGGAAGTCGTAATCATAGCTCTCCAGCTGGGGCTGAATAGCGCGATGATAATTCTCGCAGTCGTCCAGGCTGATGCCTTCCGGCTTGTCGATGTAGATGCGCAAATACTTGCCTGCGCCCTCTTTATCAAGGCACACATCCACCAGTTCGAAGCCCAGCTGATCAGCCAGCCGTTTGCACTTCGGTTCCACCACCGCAGTCAATTCTGCCTTGGCCATGGTTGTTCTTCACCTCGTTTTATTTCCTGAATTTTCCTCTTAACAACAGAAAAGAGGGACATAACCTGCCTCTCAGACTGTCAACAGGGGCACGCGACCCCCATTGTCGAGCCATAAAACGCTCGAAAGTCCTAGCTGCAGTGTCCGCTCTTTTACGTTGAACCCTTCTTTCATGGCAGGGCAACCGCAGGCCGCCGTGCCGTATCAATCCCGTCCTTTATAGAAAGGACAGGCAGGAAAACTCACACACATGGCAGTATACCACAGCTTTTTGCGGAATACAAGCATTTCGCCATATTTTTCTTTTCTCCGTAATTTCTTAAAAAGTTGTGGTGTTGAAGTGCTCTGCAATGGCCTTCTTTACTTAGATTTTCTCCCCAGTTCCCCGGTATACTTCTTCATCATCAGTGCGGCATAAACCATCACCACCACCTCGGTAACGGGCATGGCGTACCAGATGGCGTCTGCGCTGGTGACCAGGGGCAGAATCAGAATCAGAGCACCGCTGATCACCAGGCCGCGCGCTACGGACACCACGAAGGCGGCGGTAGGCTTCATGATGGCCTGGAAGTAGTAGGTGGAGTAAATATTGAAGGGTAGCAGTAGGAAGGACAGGGCATAGGCGCGGATGATGGCCGGTGCCATGGCTAGGATTTCATCGGTAGGCGTCATGAAAATGCGGATGTAAAGCTCCGGCACTGCCATGCTGAGTGCTGTCCAGAAGATGCCGAAAAAAGCCGACGTCCACAGGGCATAGTGAAGAGTCTCGCGAATGCGTCCGCTGTTGCCCGCGCCGTAATTGGTGGAGATGATGGGCTGGGAAGCTTGTCCCACGCTGTAGGCGCAGCACTGTACGAAGGTGCTCACGTTGATGATGGGGCCGTAGATGGCCAGAGCATTCGTGCCCAGGTACTGCATGATCTGCCGATTGAACAGCACTGTCAGGATGCCCATAGCCACATCAATAAAGAAGGAAGAGAAACCCGTAACGGTGATCTCTTTCAGCTTCCGCATCAGCTGAGAAGTTTTCACCAGCTTGAGGGTGTTGGTCTTCTTCACGAAATGCGTCAGCATCACCACAAAGGAAATCACCGAGCCGATGGCCGTGGCCAGGCCAGCACCGAAGATGCCCATATCGCAGGTAAAGACGAAGAAATAATCGCCGAAGATGTTGAAAATACCGCCCGCCAGCACGCCGACGGTGGCCAGCCCGGGATCGTTGTCGTTCCGCAGGAAAGCCGCCAGCATCTGGTTAAATAGGAATGTCGGGAACGCCACCAGTACAGGCTTCATGTAGGTTTCTGCCATGGTCAGCAGAGTTTCGTCTGCACCGAAGAACGTCAGTACCGGCGCTTCAAAACATGCAATCGCAATCCATGACACTGCGGCCAGAATCACCGAGCCGATCACAGAAGCAGTGAAATACTGCATCTCGCTGCCGTCTTTGCAGACATTGCTGCCGCGTTTCGTGCTGAAAATGACGCTTCCGCCGATGCCCATCAGCAGACCCAGGCTGTAGATGATGTTCCATACAGGCGCCACCACGGCCAGAGCCGCCGTGCCGTTGGGGCCATGATACTGCCCCACCATGGCCATATCTACCACGCCATAAATGCAGGAAATCAGTGCACTGCCAAAGGCCGCGCTCAGATACTTGAAGTACAGCGACTTAATTTTGCCACCCAGCAAATCCATTTTGTAAACCTCCTCATCATGAAAAAAGGCCGGATAAGGAACAGACATCTCAGTCTGCGCCTTATCCGGCTCATGTTTCTTTGAACAGATTGCCCTCCGACGAACAAGTGTATTGTAGCAGATTTGCAAGCAATGTCAAGCGGAGGATTTGCAAAATATCGCAATCAAATCGCCCTCTGGTCCCCACAAGGAGACTTCGTCCCTTTGTTCTTCCCCCCTCGATCCGTCCCGCAAATAAAAAATTGGAGAGCCCCTCGCAGGACTCTCCGATGAAAGATTTTCAGCGATTAGGCATTCTTCTGCGCGGCCACGGCGGGCTCAGAGTTCTTCTCAGCCTTACGATAGGCGCGCACGCAGTTGACCACGATGGTCACAGCCAGCACCATCAGCAGGATAGCGATGATCAGCTGCAGACCTTCTGCCATGAAGGTGCCGGAGCCGGTGGTGAAGGCATTGACCAGAGCGATGGTCTTTTCCACCAGAGCGGTACCGGTAACAGCCAGCATGATGATCAGCGGGGGGAAGACCATCTTGTTGCTGCGGCCAGTCACCTTCAGGAACACAGCCAGGGTTGCCAGCACCAGAGCGCTCAGCAACTGGTTGGCAGAGCCGAACAGGGGCCAGATGTTGGTGTAACCAACCTGGGTCAGCAGGTAGCCGAAGAACAGGGTGATGACGGTGGAGAAAACCTTGTTGCACAGCACCTTGCGCCACAGGGGAGCATGCTCCATGTCGTCGACGCTGAACAACTCCTGGAAGCTCATGCGGCCGATACGGGGCACAGCGTCCAGCGTGGTCAGAGCCAGAGCAGACACGCACATGGTCATGAAGCAGTTCGCCACATACTCAGGCAGGCCGAACTTGGTGAGGAAAGCAGCAACACCGGTGGAGAAGACCTGGAAAGGCGTGCCGGAAGCGGGGGTGCCGTCTGCAGCGGCCATAGAACCAGCCACGCACAGGGCGATAACAGCCAGCAGGCTCTCCAGCACCATGGCGCCGTAGCCAACCTTCAGCATGTCCTTTTCATTGGCAACCGTCTTGGAAGAAGTACCGGAAGACACCAGGCTGTGGAAGCCGGAAACAGCGCCGCAAGCCACAGTGATGAACAGCATGGGGAACATGTCGCCCAGGCTTGCGTTGAAACCAGTGAAGGCCTTCAGGTTCATGGTAGGATGAGCCACCAGCAGCCCCAGCACGGCGCCGGCGATCATGCCGATGAACATGTACACGGTCATAGCGTCACGGGGCTGCTTTACCAGCCAGATCGGGACAACAGCCGCGAAGAAGATGTATGCGAAGACCACCAGAGCCCAGCCGTTCTTGTCCAGGTACACAGGGCACAGCATGCCCAGTGCCAGAGAAGCGAAGGTGAACACCAGCCCCAGGACAACTTCCTTCCAGCCGGTGAACTTGAACTTCTTCTGCAGCAGGCCAAAGATCATGGCGAAAACCACGAAGAACAGGGAGATGGAACCGGCGGCACCGTTGACCTGTGCGTTAGCCACCATGGTGGTTACGCCGTCAGTCACAGTGTAGGCATTGAAGGTGCCCACCACCATGTCCGCGAAAGCTGCGATGACCAACAGGGTGAACAGCCAGCAGAACAGCAGGAACAGCTTGCGGCCCAGCTTGCCGATGTATTTTTCGATCAGCAGACCCATGGACTTGCCTTCGTTCTTCACGCTGGCATACAGGGCACCAAAGTCCGTAACAGCGCCGAAGAAGATGCCGCCCAGCAGCACCCACAGCAGCACAGGAACCCATCCGAACACAGCGGCCTGGATGGCACCGGTGACAGGGCCAGCACCTGCGATGCAGGAGAACTGGTGAGCAAAGACCGTGTTGCCGTCCGTAGGCACAAAGTCCTGTCCGTCTTCCTTGGCGACAGCAGGCGTTTTGGCTTTCGGGTCAATGCCCCACTTGTTGGCCAGCCAGCGGCCATAGAACACGTAGGCAGCAAACAGGCACACAGCAGCGATCAGGACGATTACCAGGGTATTCATCTTCGAACACTCTCCCTTCTGATTGCGTCAACATTCTCCTGCCTACGAAAAAACCTTCGTCCCCCTACCCCCATTTCTGGAAGGTATGAAGACGAAGGTTGAATCCTCCGTGTTACCACTTCACTTGCCGTTCACGAAAAAAAGTGAACGACCACTCACTGCGACTATTCCCTCACAAAATGGCGAATGACAAATCGGGAAGACATCGCGCTCCCTGTTAACGGTGGGAAACCGGCTCTGAACTACTCGCGACGAATCGCTTTCGCCGAGCTGCTCGCAGGTGATAACTGCCGAAACCGCTACTGGCTTGCACCAAACGCCAGCTCTCTGAAAACGGATGCCTTCGGAAGTCTGATCCCGGTCATCGCAGTTGAATGTTGACATGGCGAATGATATCATAGGGGCATGCATCTGTCAACCCGTCTTTTGCCAAAATACATTCAAAAAACAATTTTGTCACTGTAACATTCGGGTTTCTGCTTTGTTCCAGTAATGCAGCATCACAGTTCTGCGTTCTCGTCTCGTCAATCCGCGCAAGAAATTGTTGTAGATTACCACGAGATTGTGTTTTGTTTAGAGCATCATGCACAATCTTTGTGATTTTGCAAACTTATGCTTGACAGGTTCGGGCGGATGTTCTATAATCACGCTTGTCAAAACAACAACGCTTTGACAGGGAATAGTAGGCAGTACGTTCTCCTCCAGAGAGCCGCGGTTGCTGGGAGCGCGGCGCTGAGCAAGCTGACTGAACTGGCCCTCGAGCGGTTCTGCTGATGATCTTCGGTAGGCAGAAACGGGTTTCTCCCGTTACAGAGATAGGGTATACATCCCATGGGATCGTACCTGAAGGAGCGCCGAGCCGTTCATCGTTTGACGGTGAACCCGGTAAAAGAAGAGTGGTACCGCGAGATATTCGCCTCTTCGTGCACAACGCACGAGGAGGCTTTTTTATTTCGTAAATTCTCTTCCCCCTGATCTTGGCCGGATCAGGCGGCGGTTCTTCAAAGGAGATCAACCGTAAAATTCGAGGAGGGTTTCCACCAATGGAGAAGAACATCGCACTGATTCCCGGCGACGGTATCGGCCCGGAGATTGTCCGTGAGGCTGTCCGCGCTATGGACAAGGTTGCCGCAGTTTTCGGTCACACCTTCCACTATGACGAGGTATGGATGGGCGGCTGTGCTATTGACCGCTACGGCTCCAGTCTGCCGGATGAAATGCTGGAAAAGGCCAAGGCCGCTGATGCGGTGCTGCTGGGTGCCGTAGGCGGCCCCAAGTGGGACGGCGTACCCAAAGAAAACCGTCCTGAGCGCGGTTTGCTCCGCCTGCGTGCCGGGTTGGGACTTTATGCCAATCTTCGTCCCGCACGGATCTTCCCCCAGCTTGCTTCTGCCTCTCCCCTGCGGAGCGACATTGTGGAAAAAGGCATTGACTTTGTGATTGTTCGTGAATTGATCGGCGGCGTGTATTTCGGCGAGCATCGTACCGAGCAAAAGGACGGCCAGGCTGTCGCCACGGATATCATGGGCTACAGTGAAGAAGAAATTCGCCGCATTGTCCGTTCTGCCTTTGAAACCGCACAGAAGCGTTCTCATCGCTTGTGCTCCGTGGACAAGGCCAACGTGCTGGACACCTCCCGGCTGTGGCGGAAGACCGTTGAAGCCATGTCCGCCGAATATCCTGACGTCACCGTCAGCCACATGTATGTAGACAACTGCGCTATGCAGATTGTGAAGAATCCCGCCCAGTTTGATGTGATTGTCACAGAAAATCTGTTTGGCGATATCCTCTCTGATGAAGCCAGCATGATCACCGGCTCCATCGGCATGATCCCCTCTGCCAGCCTAGGCAACGGCGGCCGCGGCCTATATGAGCCCATTCACGGCTCTGCCCCCGACATTGCCGGCCAGGACAAGGCCAACCCCATCGGCACCATTCTCTCCGCCGCCATGATGTGCCGCTATTCCCTCGACATGCCGAAGGAAGCTGACGCCATTGAGCGTGCGGTAAACACCGTGCTGGAGAAGGGTTACCATTGTGCAGACATTGCCGCCCCCGGCCAGGAAGCCATCGGCTGCAAGCGCATGGGTGAAGTCATTGCAGACGCTATCGAAGCAGAGTAAATCCACATCAAGCAGGAGGATATGAACATGATTGCTGTCGCATCTTTGATTGTATTGGTGGGCGTTATTGCCCTGAGTGTCTTTACCAAGAAAAACGCCGGCGTAATCGGTTTGGTCGCCGCTTACATCTTCGCCTTGATTGCCAATGCCTGCGGTACGGAAATCACCGTAAGCAAAATCGTCACCAGCAACTGGCCCATGAGCGTGTTCTTCATCGTGCTGGCCACTACGTTCCTCTTCGGCATCGCCACCCTGAATGGCACCACCCAGGCGCTGTCCAAGAATATTGTGTGTCTTGCCCGCGGCAACGCCAAGATTCTTCCTATTATATTCTTCGTCTTTGGTGCCGCCATTTCTGCCGCCGGTGCCGGTGGATTGATCGTGGCTGTGATCATGCCCGTTGCCCTGTTCGTGGCTGTGGAAAACGGCATTTCCGTGCTGATGATGAGCCTGGTCACCATGGGCGGCATCATGGTTGGCGGTCTGTCCCCCTTGGCCATTAACGGCATTGTTGCCCAGCAGCTTTCCGTATCCAACGGCATTATCGCCGAGGATCTTTCCGGCTACATGCCCCTGTGGGGTGCTTATGCCGCGGCCATGACGGTTTTCTCCATCGCAGCTTACTTCATCTTCGGCGGCTTGAAGCCCAAGAAGACCAATGCTGAAAAGCCTCACTGGGTTGCCTTTGATGCCAAGCAGTGGATGACCATCATCGCCATCCTGGTGGTGCTGGTAGGCGTCATCTTCTTCGGTCAGAACATCGGCCTCATCTGCTTCGCCTGCGCCGGCATCCTGCTGTTGGTGGGTGCAGTGGATCAGAAGAAAGCCATTGCTTCCATCCCGTGGAACACCATCATCCTGATCTGTGGCATGTCCGTACTGATCTCCGTGGTGAACCAGTGCGGCGGCATTTCCTTCCTGTCTGACAAGCTGAAGACCATCATTACCGCCAACAGTTCTCAGCCCATTATGATCGTTCTGGGCGGATTGATGGGCGCTGTATCCAGCGGCACGGGCGTGGTTATGCCCACCTTGATTCCCCTGGCAGCCAACCTGAGCAGTGAGCTCGGCATTTCCGCCATGACCATGGTCATCGGCGTGATCGTCGGCACCAACGGCGTGGTCATCAGCCCCTTGAGCACCGTGGGCGGCATCTGCGTAGCTTGCGCCCCCGATTCCGTTGACCGCGACAAGCTGTACAACCAGCTTCTGCTGTCCGCTGTGTCCTTCATCGGCTTCAGCGTAATCTGCTCGCTTCTGGGTCTGTTCAACGTGTTCGGTTAATTCCATTGGATCAGAAAAACGGGATTGCCTTTTCCGGCAATCCCGTTTTTCTTATGCTTCACTGCTGTTGCTGGCATCAGTGCTGTTGTTATTACCATTGTTGTTACTGTTGTTCTCGCCGTCATCCTGCTTCAGACGATTGATCATCTCAATCACTGCATTGCGGCGCTCCATGAGAGTTTTGCGGCGCTCTGTCATCGAATCCCGCCGACGCTCATCAAACATTTCAGCGGCATTGGTCGCCGTCATGGAAAGGAACATGCCCAGGAGCCGCAGGAACATCTTCCGCATGTCAGGCTTCATGGCATACACGCCGGAAATAATCATGGCGGCGGACTTGATCTTCTCGCCGGAAAGCTCTGCCAGGGTATTGGCATCGGTGGAGTCCAGCACGTCAAACAGTGCCTCCACGAATTCCTTGCGTTCCGCCGGGGTGCAAGCCTTCAGCCATTCGTGCAAGGTTTCGTCCATCACCACGCTGGCGCCGGTACGTTCACCGGGCACAAAGTCCGTGCCCAGCACCTGCCACTTAAAGGCATCATGCTGCCACAAGGAGATAGCCAGAGACTTCACCACGGTGTAGTTGGCGTGATAGTTCATCAATAGTCCCACCACAGAGGCCTGGGGAATCACCGAATGCAGGACAGGCAGAATGTTGGCGTAGCCTTCACTGGCCATGGTGTCATCATCCAGGCCGGGGCCGTCAAAGCTGTAGACGCTGTCGATTCGCGCCTGCACTTCCGGAGACGCATGCGCCGCCGCATAGGCCGCCAGGTTGCCGCCCTTGCTGTGGCCGGAAATGCGGAGCTTGCCGGGACGGCGTTCCGCAATTCCCTCCAGATATTTCACTGCGCTGGTCTGCGCCGGGACAGGGCTTTCGTAAGACATGTCAAAGTCTTCGCGCCAGCCCACCAGAGTGCTGTCCGTGCCGCGGAAGGCAACGAAGGTACTGCCGTCATCCATGTCCGCGGCGTAGGCGGAGAACTGCATGGACTGCTCCGCATCCACAATATCCACGTAGTGATGCACCCGCATGTTCATGAACCGCGGCGTTTCTGCCATGGTATACAGCAGGGTGCGCCACTGTTCAAAGTACACATTGCCTGTGCGCTGAGGCAGATCCAGCAAAGGCGCCATCTCATGCAGGGTAATGCCTTCTTCACTGGCAGCCTGCTCGCAGGAAAGCACATTGTAGCTGAAGCTTGCCATAATCAGGCTGTCCACACCGCACCATGGGGAAACAGCAAGGCTCAGGTCACCTCGCCATGCGAGATAGTCCATCATGTTTGCCATCGATTATTCCTCCAATGTACCCGACTGTTTCAGTTGTTCAAACTCCTCACGGGAAATGAGACACATACGGGGCTTGGCGCCGTCCTTCTGGGAGACAATGCCCCGCTTTTCCATTTCATCCACCAAGCGTCCTGCGCGGGCATAGCCGATGCGCAAGCGCCGCTGGAGCATACTGGTCGACGTCTGTCCGTCCTGCACGGTCATCTCAATGGCCTGCTGGAGCAGGTTGGCATCGCTGTTGCTGTCATCATCTGCAGAGGTGATTTCATCCGCGGCCAGTTCGCCGTTGTTGGCATTCTGCATGCTCTCCAGCTGTTCAATCACATTCGGATCGTACTCGCTGGGGTTGGCGCGGCGAATGAAGTCCGTGATGTTGTTCACCTCTTCATCCGTCAGGAAGCAGCCCTGCACACGGATAGGCGTAAATTCGCCGTTGGGCAGATAGAGCATATCGCCGTAGCCCAGCAGTTTTTCAGCGCCGGGACGGTCAAGGATAGTTCGGCTATCCACATAGCTGGACACCTTGAAGGCAATACGGCTGGGAATGTTGGCCTTGATCAGGCCCGTAATCACGTCCACTGAAGGACGCTGGGTGGCCACCACCAGATGGATGCCGGCGGCACGGGCCAGCTGTGCCAGACGGCAGATGCGTTCCTCCACGTCCTTACGGCAGGTCATCATCAAGTCAGCCAACTCGTCGATGATGATCACGATGCGAGGCATGTACTCCTCGCCTTCCTCCAGTTTGCTGTTGTAGCCGGTGATCTCGCGAACGCCCTTCTTCTGGAACTTGTTATAGCGCTCCATCATCTCCGCCACCGCCCATTCCAGGGCACCGGCCGCCTTGTGGGGATCGCTCACCACAGGGATCAGCAGATGGGGAATATTATTGTAGCACTGGAGTTCCACCACCTTGGGGTCGACCAGGATCATCCGCACTTCCTTCGGCGATGCACGGAAAAGGATGGAGTTGATCATGGCGTTCACGCACACGGATTTACCACTGCCGGTAGCACCGGCAATCAGCAAGTGAGGCATTTTCGCCAGATCGCAGATAATAGGCGTACCTGCAATGTCCTTGCCCAGTGCAACGCACAGGGGCGACTTGGCCGCCTGCATGGCAGGGGTATCCAGCACTTCCCGCAGAGTCACCTTGGACACGCGGTGGTTCGGCACCTCCACGCCTACCAGGGATTTGCCGGGAATCGGCGCTTCGATACGGACAGATTTAACCTCCATGTTCATGGCGATGTTTCTGTCCAGGTCGGTAATCTTGTTCACGCGGATGCCCGATGCAATCTCCAGCTCGAAGCGGGAAATAGCGGGACCGTGGGTCACATGCTTCACCTTGGCAGGAACCTTGAAGGACTGCAGGGTTTCCTCCAGGCGGCGAGAACGCAGGGCATCCTCTTCCGCTGTTTCGGATGAAGCAGGCTCGGGCATTTTAATCAGCGCATAGTTGGGGTAGATGTAAGGAAGCTCTACCGGCTTCTCTTCCTCTT
>CAVBFK010000354.1:0-3647 GCA_963594395.1 Lachnospiraceae bacterium | reverse complement strand
TGCCTTCGCCTCGTCATCCAGCTTGATATCCGTACCACGGCCAGCCATGTTGGTAGCGATGGTAACGGCACCCCAGTGACCGGCCTGTGCCACGATTTCAGCTTCCTTGGCGTGGTTCTTGGCGTTCAGCACTTCGTGGGGGATGTTGCGGCGGCGGAGCAGGGTGGAGAGCATCTCACTGGTTTCCACCGTCACCGTGCCGACCAGCACAGGCTGACCTGCGGCGTGACGCTCCTCAATGGCGGCCAGCACGGCATTGAACTTCGCGGTCTTGTTCTTGTAGACCATGTCGTCCAGGTCCTTGCGGATGTTGGGCTTGTTGGTGGGAATCTCCACCACGTCCAGGCTGTAGATGCCCTGGAATTCGGCTTCTTCCGTCTTGGCGGTACCGGTCATGCCGGCCAGCTTGTCGTACATGCGGAAGTAGTTCTGGAAAGTGATGGTGGCCAGGGTCTTGCTTTCCCGTTCCACCTTCACGTGCTCCTTGGCTTCAATGGCCTGATGGAGACCTTCCGAGTAGCGGCGGCCGATCATCAAGCGGCCGGTGAACTCGTCCACGATGACCACCTGGCCGTTCTGCACCACGTAGTCCACGTCCTTCTTCATCAGGGCGTTGGCACGCAGGGCGCAGTTGATGTGATGGTTCAGCTCCGCGTTTTCGGGATCGTTCAGGTTCTCAATCTCGAAAGCACGTTCCACCTTCTGGGCACCTTCATCCGTCAGTGCCACGGACTTCTTCTTCTCATCCACGGTGTAGTGCTCATCCCGCTTCAGGTTGCGCACCACCAGGTCAGCCTTCTCATAGAGCACGGTGCTCTTGTCACCCTGGCCGGAAATGATCAGAGGCGTACGGGCTTCATCGATCAGGATGGAGTCCACCTCGTCCACGATAGCGTAGTGATGGCCGCGCTGGGTCAATTCCGACTTGCGGATGACCATGTTGTCACGCAGGTAGTCGAAACCCAGCTCGTTGTTGGTGCCGTAGGTGATGTCGCAGGCATAGGCCTTGCGGCGCTCGGCATTGTCCATGTCATGAACAATCAGGCCGACGCTCAAGCCCAGGAAGCGGTGAACCTTGCCCATCCACTCGCTGTCGCGGCGGGCCAGATAATCGTTCACCGTCACCACGTGAACACCCTTACCGCTCAGTGCGTTCAGATAGGAAGGAAGGGTGGCCACCAGCGTTTTACCTTCACCGGTGCGCATCTCAGCAATACGGCCCTGATGGAGCACGATGCCGCCCAACAGCTGCACATGATAGGGGCGCATGCCCAGCACGCGGTCATCCGCCTCACGGATGGTAGCGAAGGCTTCCGGCAGGATGTCATCCTCGGTTTCGCCGTTTTGCAGGCGGGCGCGGAACTCATCGGTCTTGGCCCGCAGCTGTTCATCAGTCAGGGCGCGGTACTCGTCCTCCAGTGCTTCCACGGCTTCAACGGTTTTGCGGAGCTTTTTGATTTCCGCATCCTTTCCGCCGCCCAGCAGGCGCTTTACAAATTCAAGCATACTGTATCTCCTTAATTCATTGATTCGTATCCTTCGTGCCGTCAAGTGCCGAAGCCCTTCAAGCACAGCGAGCCCATTGCATGGTAACTCAAAGTGTAGTATACCATTAAAACGACGTTCCTTCAAGTCAAGATATTCACGGAAAGCCCTTTCCCCCATTTTGCAGGTCTTGCCAAGGTGGAAAAAATACGGTATACTGGATATTGCGTGCTTGGCCGCATCCTTTGGCGTGCCCGGAGCGCGTTTTTCCAAGCCTATGAAGGAGGATCACTCATGCCAACGACCTCATTTGATAAAGAGTCCATCAAGGCATCGATCATCGGCAAGCTGCAGCGGTACAACGGCCGTAGCGTGCAGGATGCGTCCACCCAGCAGGTCTACAAGGCCCTGGCGTCTACCGTCCGCGATCAGATCATGCAGAAGTATACCATCGCCCGTGCAGAGCGGAAGTCTACCAAGTCCAAGCGTCTGTACTACCTGTCCATCGAATTCCTGATGGGCCGCAGCCTGTACTGCAACATGCTGAACCTGGTTTCCACGGATGTCTACAAGCAGGCGCTCAGCGAGCTGGGCTTTGACATCAACGATCTGCTCAAAGAAGAGCCGGAACCCGGTTTGGGCAACGGCGGTCTGGGACGTCTGGCCGCTTGCTTCATGGACAGCCTGTCCAGCCTGAATCTGCCCGCCATGGGCTGCACCATCCGCTACGAGTACGGCCTGTTCCGCCAGAAGATTGTAGACGGCCAGCAGGTCGAGCTGCCTGACAGCTGGCTGACCAACGGCAACGCCTGGGAAATGGCCGTGATGGAAGATGCCTGCGACGTGCACTTCGGCGGCTATGTGGATGAGGTCAATGAGAACGGCCAGACCCGCTTTGTTCACAAGGATTACTACACGGTGGAAGCCGTGCCTTACGATATGCCCATCGTGGGTTATGACACCGAGACGGTGAATACCCTGCGCATGTGGTCTGCCCGCAGCCCCAAGAGCTTCGATCTGGCATCCTTCGGCCAGGGCAAGTACAATCAGGCCGTGCAGTCTGTGGAAACTGCCTCCATGATTTCCAAGGTGCTCTATCCTGAAGACAACCACTACGAAGGCAAGATGCTGCGCCTGAAGCAGGCTTACTTCTTCACCAGTGCTTCCCTGCAGTACATCGTCCGCGACTTCAAGAAGCTCCATGGCAATGACTTCAGCCTGCTGCCTGAGAAGGTCTGCATTCACATCAACGACACCCACCCCGGCTTCGCCATCCCCGAACTGATGCGCATCCTCATGGACGAGGAAGGCCTGGGCTGGGACGAGGCTTCCGCCATCGTGCAGAAGACCGTGGGCTACACCAACCACACCATCATGGCCGAAGCCCTGGAAAAGTGGCCTGAGGACATGGTGAAGCAGCTGCTGCCCCGTATCTACCAGATTCTGCAGGAGATCAACCGCCGCCTGTGCGACCGTCTGTGGAACGAGTTCCCCGGCCAGTGGGAGCGCATCGGCCACATGGCCGTTATCGCCTACGGCATGGTGCACATGGCCAACCTGTGCGTTGCCATGAGCTACTCCGTCAACGGCGTTAGCGCCCTGCACGGCAAGATTCTGAAGGAAGAAACCTTCCACGATTATAACCTGATCATGCCCGAGAAGTTCTGCGCCATCACCAACGGCATCACCCATCGCCGCTGGCTCATGAGCTGCAACCCCGGCCTGACCAGCCTGATCACCGAAGCCATCGGCACCGACTGGATCAAGAATCCCGAACAGCTCAGCGATCTGCGTCCCTTCGCCGATGACGCCGCTTTCCGTGAAAAGTTCGCCGCCGTAAAGCGCCAGAACAAGGAGCGTCTGGTGAAGCTGGTGCAGGATCGCCAGGGCATTACCGTCAACCCCGATTTCATCTTCGACACCCAGGCCAAGCGCCTGCACGAGTACAAGCGTCAGATGCTGAATGCACTGCACATCCTCGTGCTGTACAACCGTCTGGAGAACGATCCTACCTTTGAGATGGAGCCCCGTGTCTTCTTCTTCGGCGCCAAGGCATCTCCCGGATACTACCGCGCCAAGCAGATCATCCGCTTCATCAACGCGCTGAGCGCCCTGATCGCCAAGAGTCCCCGTGCCTCCAAGTATCTGCAGGTGGTGTTCCT
>CAVBFK010000353.1:0-4194 GCA_963594395.1 Lachnospiraceae bacterium | reverse complement strand
ATCTACGAGAGCTGCAAAGACATGGTGCCCCGCGTGGAGGCCAGCTTCGTGATTGATACGCTGGACTACCTTTACAAGGGCGGCCGCTGCAATGCTTTGGCCATGTTCGGCGCCAATCTGCTCCACTTGAAGCCCTGCATCGAGGTGCAGAACGGTGCCATGTTGCCGACCAAGAAATTCCGCGGCCGCATGGGCAAGGTCATGCTGGATTACGTGGAAGACCGCCTGAAGAACCGCACCGACATCGACACCCATCGGATTTTTATTACCCACACGAAGTGCGACCCTGCGGACGTGCAGGCGGTTCGGAATAAGATCCTGGAGCTGGTGCCGGACTTTGAAGAAATCCTGGAGACCAACGCAGGCTCTACCGTTACGACCCATTGCGGCGCAGGCACGCTGGGCATCCTGTTTGTAAGAAAAGAAAAGTAACATGGGCGAGGACGTATGGACAAGTATACACTGCTCCGACTGTATCTGGCACTGGCGTTGGCCATCGCGATGATTCCGCTGTACCTGACCTGGGGGATACAGCATCACTTCCGATTCGTTACGGGGGAGCGCTCCTCCAAGCTGAAGAACATAAAGAAGTGGAAAGTGCCGCTGAATGTGACGGTCAATCTGCTGATCGTGCTGTTCATCGGTGTATTGCTGACGCAAAGAGCCATTCCTGCTGTGCAGGATCTGCCTAATGTGATTCATGAACAGTACGTCAGCGTGGAAGGAACCGTGCAGGCCGATGATTCCGCCAGTACGAGCCATAGCAAACTGAAGAGCAATAAGATTCAGGTTGCCACGGAAGACGGCGAAACGGTGGAATTGGTCTGCTTCGGCGAGGACATCGATGCCGGAACGGAAGTGTCTGCCGTGTATCTGCCGCATTCCCATTACGCAACCGTGACCAAGCGGGATGACTGATCCCTGCCTGCAAGGAAACTCTGCAATTTCCTTGCGAAACATGGGCAGATGTCGTATAATCATCCTGGAACATTATGCATAAGGTAAAATGATGGAGGGAATACTGTGCCGCTGAAGCCGATTTATGGGAAGACCCCTTTGACCGAAATGAAAGCATTGCCCCTGTATCCTGGGCAGATTACCGTGAAGGAAGACTGCCTGAAGCCGATGGAAACCCTCCTGAAGGGTGCGGCGGAAGCTGATATGGCACTGTGGGAAAGTGCACTGCGCCTGTCTTTTGCTTCCCGTGATGTAACCGGGCAGACGAAGCTGGCGGCTTTGATCCGCGATGCCCTGAAGGATCAGAAGGACAACGGCGAAATGCCCCTGCCCCTGAATAAGGCACTGCAGGTGATGAATGCCGCATGGGCTCTTTATGAGGTCAAGCCGGATAAGCAGTTGCTGGAAAGCATGATGCGCTGGTGTGCCTCCCTTGCGGCTGACTGGAGCAAGGTGGAGGATTGCGCGGCCATTCACACCGGCGCAGGCGACCTGATGAAACTGCTGTGCAACCTGTACCGTGTCACGGGTCGCAAGGGTCTGACGACGCTGTGCGAAAAGCTCCGCCAGCTGAGCATTGACTGGAGCGGCGCCCTGCACACCTTCTCGGTACAGCGCCCCATGAAGAAGATGATCGACTGCAAGACGCTGGATGAAGGCATGGCAGCTGAGAACGGAAACGGCGCGGGCTTCTATACCCGTCAGTATCTGCTCTGCCACGGCGAAACCCTGGCAGACGGTGCCCGTGCATGCCTGGAAAGCTCCGTATACAGCGGCAACGGCCCGGAGAGCCGCGCGGCCAAGGATGGCTGGGAAAAGATCAGCCGCTGGCATGGTGCGGTCTGCGGCGGCGTCACATCTGACGAGACCTTGGCAGGTCTTTCTGCCAACAGTGCAGTGGATGCGGCAAGCCTGGGCGCCTGGGCAGAAACTTTCGCCAAGCAGTTGGAAGTGGATGCAGACAGCGCATGGGCCGCATCTGAACTGGAAAAGCTGATGAAGAACGGCATGCCTGCCGCTGTGCAGTCCGGCAAGCTGGTTTGCTTCCAGCGCGGCAACGGCCTGGAAGAGGATTGCGGCACCAAGGATTGCTATCGTGTTCAGCATACCAGCGTGCAGAAGCCTCGCGCCCTGGCACGCCTTGCCCGCGGCTGGGCGGCCGCTGTGGAGCATGCCGTGATGGTGACTCCCGCCGGCGCACAGGTCAACCTGTACCTGAACGGCGAATACAGCCTGAAGATGAACGGTCAGGCCGTGAAGCTGACCGTCAGCGGTCAGGACGGCGAATACACCATTGAAGTAGAAGTCAAGGAAGACGTCAAGGCATCCGTTGCCCTGATGGTTCCCACTTGGACGGACGATGCCTGCATCCGCGTGAATGATGAAGGCGCCGATGAAGGCCATGCCGGCACCTATCTGACGCTGGAGCGCACTTGGAAGAACGGCGACTGCATTCATGTTTCCTTTGCCCAGTGCCTGAAAGTAAAGGAAGGTTACCATCAGTCTGCCGTCATCAGCTATGGCGCAAAGACGATGGCCTATGTGCCCCAGAATGGCCTGTGGGCCGTGGCTCTGTGCGGCGAGCCGGAAGTCAAGGACGGCAAGGTCGTGGCCAAGCTGGCCCATGTGCCCGGCTGGAAGGCTGTCGGCGCAGTGCCGAATGATCTGCCTGTGCGCCCTGAAACGGATGGCGACGTCTTTGAAGCAGAGCTCAAGCCCTATGCGGAGACTTCTGTGCGCATGACCATGCTTCCCCGGAGCAAGGCATGAAGACAGTCCGCCTGGCACCCCTTGCGGGGGTGACGGATTGGCCTTTCCGCGTGCTCTGCTTTGAACAGGGATGCGACTGTGCCTATACCGAAATGGTCAGCGCCATGGGCTACATCTATGCGCCCAAAGGTCAGCCGGCCACGGAACAGCTCTTGATCCGTGATGCACGGGAGCCGAAGCTCATTCTCCAATTGTTCGGCAAGGAGCCTGACATCATGGCCAAAGCGGCCGGAGAGCTTTCACGTTGCGGCCGATATGATGGCATTGACATCAACATGGGCTGTCCTGCCCATAAGGTAGCCTGCGCAGGAGAAGGCAGCGGCCTGATGCGCACGCCGGAAATTGCCTCTGCCGTTATGGAGCAGGTGGTCAAGGCCAGCGCCTTGCCTGTAAGTGTCAAGCTTCGCCTGGGCTGGGACAGCACGTCGATCAATGTGCTGGAAATGGCACGGCGCGCAGAAGATGCCGGCGTGTCTGAAATTGCCGTCCATGGCCGCACCCGCGAACAGCAGTACAGCGGCGAAGCGGACTGGGACATGATCGGCAAAGTCAAGCAGTCGGTGAAGATTCCGGTCATCGGCAATGGGGATATTTTCACCGCGCAGGACGCGGAAAAGCGCATGGCAGAAACGGGCGTGGACGGCGTCATGATCGCCAGAGGCGCCATGGGCAATCCGTGGATCTTCCGCCAAGTCAAGGCACGCCTCAATGGCCTGAATGCGCCGATGCCCACCAACGAAGAACGTCTGCAGATGATCCTGCGGCACTATCAAATGCTGCTGGATTGGAAGGAACAATACATCGCCGTGCGGGAGATGCGGAAGCACATCGCCTGGTATCTGCACGGCCTTCGCGGCGCCGCACAGATGCGGACGAAAATCAACACCCTGACGGAGCCGGAAGAGGTATTCGATGCTTTGCGTGATTTCTGCCTGGGCAGCCGGGAAGAAAACACGGAAGGATAACGGAATTTACATGCTATAGGGAGGGCGAGACACGTGAAAACGTTGAAGCGCACGCTGTGCTTGTTGATGCTGTTGGTGCTGATCACCTCGACCGCACAGGCGGAGATTGCTCTGCTGCCTCAGCTTAGCGCCTGGCAGCTGGAGAAGCAGCCGCTTAGCGTGACCCTCTCGGCGAACGTGTCCGCCTGGGTTCCCCTGGATGACACACGAACGGGCTGGCTGAATGATCTGCTGAAGCACATGACCCTCCGGCTTGGCTATCAGCAGCTGGAAGGCGAAACCTGGAGCACGGTGGATGTGTTGGTAGACGGCGCCTCTGCCCTGACATTGAAACAGCGGGACGGCAGTGAAGAGTCTCAGCTTTTGCTGTCTGCCATGGCCGGAAAGAATTATGTTGCTTCTGCCGGCACGGATATTGCGGGACTTCTGCTGGGAGACAGTACTTCGGTCTCTTTTGCCGGCCTGGACGGCACGGAACTGAGCTGGCTGACCGATGCCTATG
>CAVBFK010000352.1:0-22094 GCA_963594395.1 Lachnospiraceae bacterium | reverse complement strand
ATTTGCGGGAGGGCGGCTTTTGTGCCAAAAGCCCCCTCCCGCACCCACCCCGAAAACCAAACAAAGGTGATGATTCTATATAGAGTCATCACCTTTTCAATTTCAATCAACATTATAAGGAGTGCACGCGAAGGGTCCAGGGGCGACCGCAAAGCCCCTGGAATATGAGACTTTACTGTTTGTTCCATACGACATGTTTGCTATCCAGCAAGAAGAGATTTCGCTCTGCGGAGCGACCAAAGGGCTTTCCGGTCGCCCTTTGGAAACCTTCGGTGCATTCCTTTTAAAGAGCTCTGTTCCGCTACTTCTTTAGTTGTAATGCAATTCAATACTATAAGGAGTGCACGCGAAGGGTCCAGGGGCGACCGCAAAACCCCTGGAATATGGGACTTTACTGTTTGTTCTATACGACAAGCTCATTCCTTGGCAGAAAATTTTGAATCAGTTTCAAGGGGACTTTGCGGTCGCCCCCTTGACCCCTTCGCAGTCTCCATTTTTGAAGAGGCTTTCTCATGAAACGTTTAATTTTCAATGCAAACTGCCTCCATTGAAGAAGACTCTTTTTCCCATCATGCAGGAAAGGTACTATCCACACTTTCCTGCATTGTTTTTTCCCCAGGCAGGGAATCCCCTTCCAACGTCGAATATCTCCACAAGACCGTAAATTAAAGGAGGACTTTCCTATGTCCATTACGCCCCATGATATTGCCAAAATGCTGGATCATTCTACCCTCCAGCCTTATCTCACCGAAGACGATATCCGCCACGGCTGTGAAGTTGCCCTGAAGTATGACTGCGCCAGCGTCTGCGCCCGTCCCTGTGATGTGCCGATTCTGGCTGAAATGCTCAAGGGCAGCACCGTGAAGGTCTGCACCGTCATTGGTTTCCCCCACGGTTCCCACGAGACTGCCATCAAGGTTGCCGAAAGCAAGCTGGCTCTGGAAGAAGGCTGTGAAGAGCTGGATATGGTGCTGAACATCGGCAAGCTGAAGCACGGCGACGACGCCTATGTGCAGGATGAAATCCATCAGCTGGCCGAGATTGCTCATGCCCACGGCGCCATCCTGAAGGTCATTCTGGAAACCTGCTA
Organism: Lachnospiraceae bacterium; assembly: GCA_963594395.1. Classification (GTDB taxonomy): domain Bacteria; phylum Bacillota; class Clostridia; order Christensenellales; family Aristaeellaceae; genus CAKUFA01. The sequence goes on along the minus strand of CAVBFK010000352.1, from coordinate 21,004 downwards.
CCTGACCGACGAGGAGAAGGTTCGCGCCTGCAAGCTCAGCGAGGCGGCCGGTGCCGACTTTGTGAAGACCTCCACGGGCTACGGCTCCAAGGGATGCACTATCGAGGACCTGAAGCTCATGCGTACCAGCGTATCTGACCATGTGCGCGTCAAGGGCTCCGGTGGCATCCGTGACCTGGACACCGTGCTGTCTGCCCGTGCCGTAGGTGCAAGCCGTTGCGGCGTCAGCGCCACGGAAAAGATCATGGCAGAAGCCGAGAAGCGCTATGCCGAAGGCACGCTGAAGGAAGTCACCGACCTGAAGGACATGGAAGGCGGCTACTAATTTCCCACACTTGTTTTCTTGTCCCGGCTGTTCATCACCCTTCGACCGATGCACAGCCGGGGCTTTTTTGCGCTTTTCCACACTTTTTCCCTTCTGTGGCAAATTGATTTTCAATTCCTATTGACGTTGTAGGAGTTTATGCTTATAATGCCTATGTTGCGGTGCAGAAACCGTGCATTTCCGCAGGAAGGAGGGCATCGTCCATGATGATTTCATCCAAAGGTCGATACGCGTTGCGGGTCATGACCGACATGGCAAGCCACAGTGAGGAAGGCTATCTTTCCCTGAATGACATTGCCGAGCGGCTCAAGCTATCCCGCAAATACCTGGAGAGCATCATGACCGTGCTGTGCAAGGGCGGCCTGGTGAAGAGCACCGTCGGCAAATCCGGCGGCTACAAGCTGGTACGTCCCGCTGAAGAATACACAGCCGGAGAGATTCTCCGCGCGGTAGAAGAAGGGATGTCGCCTGTTTCCTGCCTGGCGGATCACGGGAAAAAATGCAGCGGAAGCTGTGATTGCGACTGCGACATGATTCCCTTCTGGCAGGGGTTGGAGACGACCATTAACGCGTATCTGGACAGTCACACCCTGAAGGACTTTGTTCATATTCAACCGTCGGCCCCGCAAGCCGATAGCGATAGTGAGGTAGAGCATCATGAATCATAAGCCGATCCTTGAGATTAACGACCTGCACGTGCGTGTAGGCGATGAAAAGGAAATTCTCCACGGGATTAACCTGACCGTGGGAAAGGATGAGACCCATGTGCTCATGGGCCCCAACGGTACCGGCAAGTCAACCCTGGGCTATGCCATTACCGGCAATCCCAATTATACCGTGACGGAAGGTCACATCATCTTTGACGGTGAGGACATCACCGAACTGCCCGTTAACGAGCGCGCCAAGAAGGGCATCTTTCTGTCCTTCCAGAATCCGCTGGAAGTGCCCGGCGTGACCCTGAGTGCCTTTATCCGCAGTGCTCTGGAGCAGAAGACCGGCAGCCGTCTGCGCCTGTGGGACTTCAAGAAGAAGCTGAAGGAAACCATGGCCTTGCTGTCCATGGACGAATCCTATGCCGAGCGTGACCTGAACGTCGGCTTCTCCGGCGGCGAAAAGAAAAAGGCTGAAATCCTACAGATGCTCATGCTGGAGCCTAAGCTGGCCATTCTGGACGAGACAGACTCCGGCCTGGACGTGGACGCCGTGCGTACCGTATCCCGCGGCGTACAGCTGTTCCGTGAGCGTACCCACGGTTCCCTGCTCATCATCACCCACTCCACCCGCATTCTGGAGGCACTGACCGTAGACGCCACCCACGTCATGGAAGAGGGCGTCATCGTCCGCAACGGCGGCGCCGAGCTGGTGGAAGAGATCAACGAAAAGGGCTTCGGCAGCCTGCGTGATGCCTGAGGGAGACGCGAGCAATGAAGGAAAAGAGCTACGTAGACGATATCGACCGCAGTGTCTATGACATTCGGGACGAAGAGAAGGACGCTTACCGCCTGGAAGAGGGGCTGACCCCCGCCATCGTGGACAAGCTGTCCAAGGAAAAGAACGATCCTGTGTGGATGCAGCAGTTCCGCCTGCAGTCCCTGCAGATTTATAACGAAATGCCCATCCCCGACTGGGGTCCCAGCATCGAGGGACTGGACATGGCGCACATTGCTACTTATGTCCGCCCCAATACGAAGATGCAGAACGACTGGAAGAACGTTCCCGAAGACATCAAGGAGACGTTCGAGCGTTTGGGCATTCCGGAAGCTGAGCGCAAGAGCCTGGCCGGCGTCGGCGCCCAGTATGACTCCGAGCTGGTGTACCACAACGTCCGCGAAGAAGTTGCGGCGCAGGGTGTGGTGTACACCGATATGGAGAGCGCCCTCCACGGCGAGTATGCCGACATGGTGCAGAAATATTTCATGAAGCTGGTCACCCCCAGAGACCACAAGTTTGCCGCCCTGCATGGTGCGGTGTGGTCCGGCGGTTCTTTCGTGTACGTGCCCAAGGGCGTGCAGGTGGAGATTCCCCTGCAGAGCTACTTCCGCCTGAATGCCAAGGGTGCAGGCCAGTTTGAGCATACGCTGATCATTGTGGACGAAGGTGCCAGCCTGCACTTTATCGAAGGCTGCTCCGCCCCCAAGTATAACGTAGCCAACCTGCATGCCGGCTGTGTGGAGCTGTATGTGAAGAAGAATGCCAAGCTCCGCTACTCCACCATCGAAAACTGGTCCAAGAACATGTATAACCTGAACACCAAGCGTGCTCTGGTGGAAGAAAACGGCGTCATCGAGTGGGTGTCCGGCTCGTTCGGATCCCACGTTGGTTGCCTGTATCCCATGAGCGTGCTGAAAGGTGATCATTCCCGCATGGAGTTCACCGGCGTCACCTTTGCCGGTGCAGGCCAGAACCTGGATACCGGCGCCAAGGTGGTGCATGCCGGCCGCGACACCAGCTCCTACATGAACACCCGCTCCATCAGCAAGAGCGGCGGCATCAGCACGTTCCGCTCCAGCGTGGTGGTGCAGAAAGGCGCCACCGGTGCCAAGAGCGCCGTCAACTGCCAGAGCCTGATGCTGGACTCCATTTCCCGCTCCGATACTATCCCTGCCATGGACATCCGCACCCGTGATGCCGCCATCGGTCACGAGGCCAAGATCGGCTCCATTAGCAATGAGGCCGTGTTCTACCTGATGAGCCGCGGCATGAGTGAGGAAGACGCCCGCGCGCTGATCGTCAGCGGCTTTGCCGACAACGTGTCCAAGGAACTTCCTCTGGAGTATGCAGTAGAAATGAACAACCTGATCCGCCTTGAAATGAAAGGCAGCATCGGCTGAGTACGGGAAGGAGAACGTATGATGAACGAAACAATCCAAATCAACGAGCTTCCCGTGCGCACGTGGCACTTCCTTGGTGTGAATGATGCCAAGCTTGCATGGGATGCCGATGCCGCCACCGATCTGGGCGCGGAGAATCTCACCACCGACAGCCGCATGACCCTGACGGGCACGGGCAAATACAGCCGCAAGGACGTGACCCTATCTGCCAAGGCCGGCGAAACCCTGACACTGATTCAGCGTTTCGAGGGTGAAGGTCATCTGGCGGTTGATACCCATCTGCTTTTGGAAAAGGATGCCCGCATCCGTCTGGTGCAGGTGTTTTCCGCCGCGGAAGGTGCCATTTCCCGCAGTAAGATCACCGGCGTATGCGCCGATAACGCCCGCATCGAATTGATTCAGATTCTGCTGGGCGCCGGGGATATCTACGTGGACAGCCATGTGGATTTGAACGGCAAGGGTGCTTCCATGCAGGCCGATATCGGCTATCTGGCCCAGAAGAAGCAGACCTTTGACATGAACCTGTGTGTCAACCATTTTGGCAAGAAAACCGAGTGTGCCATCAACGCTTCCGGTGCCCTGAAGGATGCCGCATCGAAGATCTTCCGCGGCACCATCGACTTCAAGCAGGGTTGCACGGATTCCGTGGGCAACGAGAAAGAAACTGTGCTCATGCTGGGCGACGACGTGGTCAATAAGACCGTGCCGCTGATCCTGTGCGCCGAGGAGAACGTGGTGGGCAACCACGGCGCCTCCATCGGTGAAATGGACGATGCCACCCTGTTCTACTTCGAGAGCCGCGGCATTGACCGTGCATCCGCCGAAAAGATTCTTGCCCGTGCCGCCGTGGAGCGCGTCACCCGCACCATTGGTGACAGCGAAATGGAGCAGGCCATTCTGAACGAACTGTACGAGGGCGAAGAACATGACCTTTGATCGCAAGGATTTCCCTCTGCTGATGGACACGGACATTGCCTATCTGGACAATGCCGCCACTGCCCAGCGCCCCATGTGCGTCATCGAAGCAGAGAATACGTTCTATGAAAAGGCGAATGCCAATCCCCTGCGGGGACTGTATCCGCTGAGTATTGCCGCCACCCAGGCCTATGAAGATGCCCGCGAGGCTGTGCGTCACTTCCTGAATGCCAAGCAGAAGGCAGAAATCATCTTCACCCGCAACACCACGGAGAGCATCAACCTGGTGGCTTACAGCTACGGCTTGAGTCATGTGAAGGCCGGGGATGAAGTGCTGGTCTCCATCATGGAGCACCACAGCAACCTTCTCCCCTGGCAGATGGTATGCCGCCAGACGGGTGCAACCCTGCGGTTTATCGACTGCGAGATGGACGGCACGGTAGACCTGAACAAGGTGGAAGCGCTCATCAGTGAGAAGACGAAGATCGTCGCCATGACCCATGTTTCCAACGTGCTGGGTCGCGTCAATCCCATCCGTGAGATTGCCGACATGGCCCATCGCGTAGGCGCAGTGATGGTGGTAGACGGTGCCCAGAGCACGCCTCACTACCCCGTGGACGTGCAGGCTTTGGGAGCAGACTTCTTTGCTTTCTCCGGCCACAAGGTATACGGCCCCATGGGCATCGGCGCCCTATACGGCCGGTATGACCTGCTGGACAAGATGCCGCCCTTCCTCACCGGCGGTGAGATGATCGAGTCGGTGACCCGCGAAGGCGCCACCTTTGCCGAACTGCCCTACAAGTTTGAGGCCGGCACCTGCAATGCCGCCGGCGCCGTGGGTCTTCATGCCGCCATTGACTACATGGAGCAGGCCGGTTTTGACCGCATGCATGCACAGGAAGTTGCGCTGGTGCGCCGCGCACTGGACGGCATCCGTGAGATTCCCAGCGTGCATGTGCTGGGGTCTGACAAGGCGGAGGAGCATTCCGGCATCATCACCTTTACGGTGGACGGCGTGCATCCCCATGACATCGGTGAAATCCTTGCCTCGGACGGCGTGGCCATCCGCGCAGGTCACCACTGTGCACAGCCGCTGCTGAAGCACCTAGGACATCCGTCTACGGCACGCGCCAGCATCGCCTTCTACAACACGGAAGAAGAAGTGGATCGTCTGCTGAACAGCCTGTCCACCTTAAGGGAGCGCATGGGTTATGGAAAATAGAAGTTTTTACAACGAGATTCTCACCGAGCACAACATTCACCCCGAGTTCAAGCACGAGCTGGAAGACGCGGACATTGTGCTGGAAGGCGTGAATCCCAGCTGCGGCGATGACATCTACCTGAAGCTGAAGCTGGACGGCGACGTCATTACCGATGGTGCCTTTGTAGGCGACGGCTGTGCTATTTCTCAGGCCTCTGCAGATATCATGCTGGGCATGATCATCGGCCGCAAGAAGGACGAGGCTCTGCACATGGGCGAAACCTTCCTGAAGATGATCAAGGGTGAAGCCACGGAAGAGGAAATCGACAGCCTGGAAGAGGCTTCTGCCCTGCGGGATATCGCGCATATGCCTGCCCGCGTCAAGTGTGCCGTGCTCGGCTGGCGCACCCTGAAGGAAGCCCTGAACAAAGAAGACTAAATGCGTCCCTACGGGAAGTCTGCTCTTGCAAATTGAAGCAGGCTTCCCGTATTTTATTATCAAAAAAGAACCAATTCGTCTTATCTTGTATGCAGGAAACCGCCGGTTCGATGTACAATTCTTCTCCATAAACAGCATGACAAGGAGTACGACCATGAACGCAGAACAGTTTTTGCAGTCCATCCACTTCATGCCCACGACGGAGGAGCTCGCCCAAGGCGGCAGTGACTTTCGCCATACCATGCGCCTTGGGCTTCTGGGGCAGGACGACGGTCTGCCCATGCTTCCGGCCTATTTGCCCATGAAATCCGCCTGCCATGCAGGTGAGGCACTGGTGCTTGATGCCGGTGGAACGAATCTCCGCACGGCGCATGTGCGCATGACGTCCTCCGGCATGGAGATTCTTGAAAAGCGCGAACGTCCCATGCCCGGCACCAAAGGCCGGCTGGGGGCTACAGAATTTTTCCGTCAGCTTGCCCAGGACGCGGCGGAAATGATGACTTCTGCCATGCCCATCGGCTTCTGCTTCAGCTTCACGGCGGACATTCTCCCGGACGGTGACGCCCGGGTCATCTACCTGGACAAGGAGCTCTGTGTAGACGGCCTCGTCGGACACACCGTTGCTCAGGGTTTGCGGAATGCACTAAAGGACTTGGGTGCCCCTGCGCCCACCGTCATCCGCGTGATGAACGACGCCGTGGCGGCACTATTGGGAGCAGTGGTCGGTGCAAGTGATGTTGACGGATGCATCGGCATGATTCTGGGCACAGGCTTCAACTGCTGCTATGCCGAGCAGAACAGCCGCATCGCCAAGGCGCCGACGCTCTCCGGGCTGATCGGCCGCAGTATCGTGAATATCGAAGCAGGCGCTTTTGCCGGCATGGCATCTACCCCTGCTGATTTGCTGGTGTGTACCCGTAGCATTGACCCTGACCAGAATCTGCTGGAAAAGATGCTTTCCGGCGCATACCAAGGGCCGCTTCTGGGTGCCTTGCTGGAGCTTGCGGCCGAGCAAGGCTGCTTCCGGCAGGCTCCTGACCTATCGCATGTCCCCCCCACCGCGGCAGACATTTCTGCCATGGTCAACGGCAAGCACAGTCCCCTAGAGGATGCCTTCGCCAAGGAAGATGTGCCCGTTTTGCACTCGTTCTGCCACGCCATTATCCGGCGTGCTTCCGCCCTGGCCGCCATGGTGCTGAAAGCCATTGTCGCAGAAACAGGCGACGTCCGTGCGCCCATTCTGCTGAGCATCGAGGGCTCCACCTACTGGAAGAATCCCCTGCTACAATCCCTTCTGGCCGATGCACTGAAGGATATTCCCCTTCAACTTGTCCGCACAAGCGAGGCCAATCTTCTCGGCGCCGCCGCGGCTGTTATGGGAGCATAACGATCTCTGCAATGCAAAAGGAGCGACCTTTCGGCCGCTCCTCTTCTTTATGCGGTTGATCTTATTCTGCGCACAGACGCATGAGAGCGTTGGCATAAATTCTTGCCGCCTTCATCAGTCCGCTGATGGTAGCGTATTCGTTGGCCTGGTGCGCCAGATCTTCATCTTCCGGGAAGGCCGCGCCAAAGGCAACGCCCTGCTTCAGCACCTTGGCATAGGTGCCGCCGCCGGTGGACTGAGCCTCTGCCGGTGCGCCGGTCTCCTCATGATAGGCGGCCAGCAGGTTGGACACCAGCTCCGTATCCGCAGGAACGTGGTGGGGTGCCTTCTTCTCTGCCACCTCAAACTTGAAGCCCGGCAGATGGGCCTTGGCAGATGCCTCAAGGGCATCCAGATCTGCCTCCACAGGACAGCGCATATCCAGCGTTGCAGTAACCACGCCGTTTTCCAGGTGCAGAATGCCCATGTTGCACGTCAGTGCGCCAGACACCTGATCTTCGCAGGCGCATCCCAGGGACTTGCCGTCCGACTCCATGCCCACGGCATCTGCCAGGGTACGGAAAGCGCCTTCCACGCCCAGTTCCTTCAGCAGGAGAAGCATCATGCCGATGGCGTTACGCCGTCCTTCCGGGTAAGCCGCATGGCCGGGAATGCCTTCGGCCGTCACACGGACACCGTCAGCAGTCACTTCTGCCTTGTAGGGCATGCCTGTCTTTTCAGCATAGGCCTTCACTGCCTCAGCCAGCGCTTCGCCGCCTTCCAGCACCGCCACAGACTCGCCGGGGATCACGTTCATCCGCTCACCGGTGAACAGCGACTTCACCTGCAGACCCGTCTTTGCCGCAGGAGCGGTCACCACCGCCTGAAGCATGCCCTTTTCCGTGTTAATCAGTGGGAAGGACGCATCCGGGGAGAAGCCGATTTCCGGCATTTCCGCATGGGTGGTATAGTAGGCCATGTCTTCCCAGCCGCTTTCCTCATCGCAACCCAGAATCATGCGGATGGAGCGCTTCAGCGGCACGCCGGCATCCTTGATTGCCTTCATGGCCAGCAGGGCGGCAATGCTGGGACCCTTGTCATCATTGGTGCCACGGCCGAGGATCTTATCCCCTTCGCGGGTTGCAGAGAAGGGCGGCACACGCCAACCGTCTCCCACGGGAACCACATCCAGGTGACCCAGCACGGCAATGGCTTCCGGCGCGTCTCCCAGGGTGATATCACAGGCATAGCCGTCAAAATCACGAACAGCAAAGCCCATGTCTTTGGCATCTGCCATGGCAACGTCCAGCATCTTGCGGACGTCCTTGCCAAAGGGCGCATGAGGGGCGGGTTCAGCCTTCACAGAAGGGGTCTGCACCCACTTGGTCACCAGTTCAATCATAAGGGGTTCCATCGCGTCCAGCTTGGCCGCTACTTTTTCATTCAGCATTGAACATAACCTCCTTTACGCATTCCGAGGATCCTGCGAGCGCTTCTTCTTGGCATCCGGGTCGATATATTCGATCTCCAGATGATCGAAGGGAACGCTTTCGAAGAAGGCATCCTTCAGGAACCGTGTCTGCCCGAACTCATCCCATTCCCGCTGATTCTTTTCCAGCCAAAGCGGCCTGGGCAGATCCAGCTGGTGGCAGGCTTCCTCCAGTGCATCCTGAGGATCTTCCCGCGTGCAGGGCGCGGTGGTCTGCCGGTCAATCTTGTGATGGCGGATGGTTCGCACCCACAGTGCTGTTGCCATGTACATACCTCCTTCGTCTCCTTTGGATATTATGCCACAGTTTCAGCTAGGTTGCAAGGAGGGGGAAAGGATGTTTTGGAGGGGGAATTGCAGAGGAAAGCTTATGCTCTTTGGTCACTTTCAAGGAGATTTAAACCGATATGTCCGAGGATTGCCAAGCGGCGGCAATAATCATCGCTGCGCTTTTGCAAATCGTCATCATACACTTCAAGTTCCGGCATGGAAACTGCAAAGAAATCATATCCGACATGATCAAAAATGTGCTGATTGCTGAAAGTGATGAGCTGATGGAATGATTTTTTCGCCTGTTCATCCATGCCAAGGGCGTGAAACGCCAAGCCTTGCCAATAGATGTAATCGGACGGTTGATCATTGTAATAGCGAACAGGTTCCGGTGTTTGAGAACCGACCGTTGCTTTCTTCAAGAGTTCTTCCGCCTGTGTTACTTCTTCCTGAAGACGTGCCGCCATTCCCATCAAGTAATACGCCCGATTATCCGGAACATTGTCCAGTTTTCCCTCTCCCAGGTTTGCAGGATACTCAATGGTTCGTTGCGCATAGTTGAAAGCCATCGCATACTTTTTTTCTTGCATTGCCCGTTCTGCCAATGCAAACAATGCCATTTTGTATTCATCTGCCACCTTACCTTCGCCGCCTTCCCAAATATGGAAGGTATAATGCATCAGCAAATCAAGAGCTTTCTCATATTGCCCATCTGCATTCAGCAGGGATACATAGGCAAGCATGAGAGCACTGCGCTCACCAATGATTTCTGTATGAGCTTCCATCAACTGCAAGCGACGCTTCACAGGAATGTTCAATCTTTTCAGCAGTTGATCCTGCTCCAGCAGGAAGCGACTGTTCTGAGGTTCCAAGTGACATGCTTGTGCAATTTCACTTTCAGCAAGGGAACGATCCCCGTGATTGTAATAAGCAATCGAAAGATTACGATGTGCCGCCGCCATGTTCGGCATTTCGTCAATTGTTTTCTGCCAATGCTTTATTGCACACCCGTACTGCCGTTTGTCATATAGCAACTCGCCCAAGAGATAGTGCATTTTCGGTGCCCTAGGCAAAATTGACAGCACATACTCCAGAACCAGCTTTTCCTGTGCCTTATTCGGGAAACAGAAATCACAAGACAACGTTTCTGCCTTCGATGCATATCGTATAGCAGCTTCTGTCTTTCCTTGTTTTCCGCAGGCATAGGACATCGTTGCATACTTCATCGGAGATTCGATCGAACAAAGTTTCAGTACTTCAACAGCATCTTGCCAGAAGCCAAAGGACAAATATTCATAGGCGACCTGGAGGAATTCTTCCAGCCGCCCCCCTGTAGCTGTAAGGAACTTTTGATGGTTTGCTTGATATAGCACACTTAAATACAGCGAATCGATCATCAAGCTTTCCTTCAAGAACTGATAATACGAATCACTTTCGCCCTGCAAGTGTTTCAGAATGCTTGCCTTCAGAGAACGTGTTTTCATGTTGTGCCAACCACGAAACAGACTTTCCTCTGCAAAAGGAAGTGCTTCCGTCAGTCGCCCCTGTTTTACGCAAATGCATGCCAAGTGGAAGAAGGCCATTCCTGCGGTTTCTCCGCTCCATGTAGCTTTGAAAAAAGCGTCGTAAGCTTCCTCCAATTTGTCCTGCCCTTCCAAGGATAAGCCCAAATGGAGCCAAGCTTCACCTGCGTAGGGATTCGGATTGCGCCAAGTCTGCTTCTTGATAGCCGCACGGAAATACTTTTCGCTTTCTGTGATCTGTCCATTTCGCATCAGCAGAAGGCCATATGCATTGTTCAAGCGAATGTCGGTAGGATCGCGCTTCAATCCCTCTAGATAATAATCTTCAGGTCGGAACGTAGCGTGTCGGTACTGCTCCAGATGCAATCCTGCTAGATACAATTCTTCCAGTGACTGAATTTCATCCGGTTTTTTTAATGCTTCCGCAGGTTCAGGAACAGGCTGATTTTCCTTCACATACTCCGTATAGGCACATAAGGTATGTCCTTTGGCATCCAGCACTGCAATGCGGTAATTTCTTACTTCCCTGATGAAATCCACGAAGGCAGCCTTCGGCGACAAATCCATCGTCTTCCGGTAGACTTCTTTTTCATCCGTCCATACAACCACAGAAGCGTTGGGAAAAACGCCGCTGGCGTAAACCTTGATTCTGACTTTTGACGATTTTCTTGCCATCTCATCATTTGCTTGCTTTCCGTAAGCAAATGGTTCCATCTCGATGACGTTATCGTCCGCATCCAGATAGTCTACGCCCAATACAACATCTTTTGTTGCATTGCAGACACGCCCTACCGTCTTATACGGCATGAAGTATTGGGTAAAGCACTTTTCTTCTTGCGGCTTCAGCCAGGAAAAATCCGGCTGATTATCGGTGAATACGCCGGTCATTAGCTCGATATAAGGGCCATCCTCATCTGTTAGATTTTGATCCCACACCTTGCCAAAGTTTCCGCATCCCCATGTCCACTGTTTTTTCCCAGGGCTCACATGATGATCTGCCACATGGAGAAGGCCGGCATCTTTCCCTTCATCAAAGTTTCCCACAAAATCAAAATCTGAATGTGCCGCCATGTAAGAGGTAGGAACCCGAATATTCTTATACCGAGAAATATCAACACCAGCCGTATAGTCTGCTTTATAATATTCACCCGTTGCAATCGGGAAGGTAGAGACTGCACGTTTGCCATGATCATAGACAGCCGTCACATCAGGTGGAAACACTGAAAACGTCTTATCATTAACGCTTACAGCTGGATTAGCCCACCACAGAAATGTCTGAGGATAATCCGTCGGGTTAAATAATTGTCCCCTGATTTCTATGTAAGCCTTATCAGGATACAAGGTAATCACCGTATTGGCCTTAGTTCCATTCATACGATCCGTCTCACCGAGAATCACCGTGGCGGATCCATCCTGATTGTTTTCGATTATATAATCTACCGGCATAAAGGTAGACGGACGATGATGCTGCGGCCAATTGAACTCAATGCCGCCTGAAATCCACGGGCCGGCCAATCCAACCAGTGCCGGCTTGATCACATGATTGTAATACACAAAATCATATCCATTGGTTTTGTCATAAGCCCGCTGAATTCGCCCTCCCAGTTCAGGGAGGATCATCACATACAAATACTCATTTTCCAGAATGACCGCCCTATACGTTACATCTTCTTTCTCATTGCTAATCGTCTCGCAAATCGGCAACGGATAGACTTTTCCCGTTGATCCCTGATAGGCTCGTTTTTCAATGAACAGCGGATTCTTCTCCAACATACCCGTTTTGTATGTTGGCATCACCACATTCTGCTCATAGACGTTCGCTTTCATCATGGCCATGCTCCTTTTCTCGCTTTCTCTCAAAGTTTCTGCGTTACACTCTTAAGTCGCGTTTACTGTTCACTGCAGAAAGATACACAGTGCTGCATGAATGCATCCTTAAAGTTTGCACCCATGCAGCATACTGCTCATCATCGATATTATAGAAACTTATCCATCAGAATTAAATGAATCATGCTCGACTTTCATGCACTATCTTCCACAGGATCGTCACATCTGCTTAGTGCACCATTTGGTTTAGTTGCTCTGCTGTCAGCACTTGCGCCGGAGCAAAGTCATCCGAATCCATATAGCGATAAATTGCATTCAGCAAAGCTCTTGCTTCCGGGTACTGTTGAATTTCTTGCAGGCCCATGGCGGAAAAGAGCAAGGAACCGCCTTCACACTGACATTCCAGTAATTGCGCCATCGGTCGCATGGTTGCATAGCTATCCAGCTCTGTAACGATGCATTTCATCCGTTCAGGCAAAATCACAGCGCGTTGGCTGGCCATAGGCCACCACTGCCAGTTGGTATGAAACTCCGTAGGAAAATTTTTGAACAGCGGATGCTTCTCGTCAATCAACTGCCCCATCGTTCCCGATTGCCAAGGAAAAGTTCCCACAGACCAGAAGTCGGTTGTAAATTGAGTCCGTGCTGAGTTTGGAAGAGCCTCTGCTGTTGATTTCGGTGCAAGGAAAACCTTCCCGCCGTTGTGAAGCACCTCCAACGCATGTGCATCCATTTTTTCCGTTTGATATACTTCTTCAGGGCATACAGGCTTTACAGGCGGATAAACCCAAATAGGATAGCTGTTTTCAATCTGACCAATGCACAGGGTTAGATTCAGTCTGACTGCCTGTGTGACCGCATTCAGCGGAATTTTAATCACGCCAGCCTTGGTCAATTCTCCCGCAGGACACGTCACATCTTCCAGCATTTTTTCTGTGCAGAGGTTTTCTCCTTGCAAAACGCAGTGCATCGTTCCTGTGATAGCCTGCTTGCCGTAATTTGCGACTGCAATTTCAGCTTGAAGCGTTTCCGTTGCCTCATAGGTATACTTTTCAAGGAAAGCAAGCGGCAACTGGCTCCTGAAAAATGCCGAAAAATGTTCAGGCTTTGCAAAGTCAAACGGTTTTGCCTTCAAGTGCGAATTCAGCATTCCGACCAAGGCCGTGCCCTGACCCGGGAAATCCTGCAATCCCAGCAGTGATAAGCCAGACATTGACGGAGTTCGCATTACCGCCTCTACTTCTTCCCGATATCCGATTCTGGATAGCTCTCCGGTGGCCTCTACATAGTGCTTCCAGTCCTTCTCCAGACCGCAAGCAATCATTTTTTCATAGACCAATCGGAGGTTAGCCGGATCTGTCACCCCATTGAAATCCTTCAGTTCGTCAAAGTCAGGTAAAACTTCGAACTGACCAACTTCGAAGCCGAACACAGGCTTTTTGTAAGCCTGCCGGAGCTTTGCCATAATCCCCTCATAGTTTGTCTTTGCATTTGGATAATGACGGTTGATGTGCCCCGGCAATACGCCGCCATTCTCTTTGTTGCCTGGAGAAATGCCCCGCAGTTCATCCTCAAAATAAGCCATGGACGTATAAAAATCATTTTTCGGATTACAGCCTTTCGTACCATAGAAAGTATTGGAGGCATTCGCATAAAGCCTCGTATCATCCCATGTGTGAGCCATGTCCAGCAACTGATCCATGCGTGCACAGCCAAGTTCTCCTGCCCACAGTTCGTTGCCGAATGTAAGCATCACAAAAGACGGGTGATTTGCTAGTGTTTCCAAGATACGTTTCAATTCCACAGGGTAGTATTGCCATGCCTCATCTGCCTCGAATGCGTCCTTGGGATTCCAATGGCTTAGTTCAGGCTCCATGAGCATTCCCAAGTGATCTGCTGCTGTAAAGGCCGCTTCCGGCGGGCAATGCGAGTGAAAGCGCATCATGTTCACACCATAGGATTTGTAGGTGCTTAGGATTTCCATCCATGCTTCTACCGTCATGGGCGGATGTCCCGTTTCTGGAAACTCAGCGCAATTAGCCTCACTTCGAATGAAAATGCGATGTCCATTCAATGCAAGCCGTCCTGTGTCATCATCGCCGAATTCTCGAACACCAAACGTGCATGACTTTGTGTCACAGTTTTCCAGCTGTACACTCAGCTCGTATAGATTGCCCTCATACTCATCCCAGCGCTTTACATCTTCCGCCAGCAAGATACCTTTTACTTCTACTTCGCTTTCTCCAACTGGAATGTCTACATCAACAACTTGATCATCCTGAAAAGCTTCGCTGTGCAATACTGCTTTTCCTGTATACGGCTTCTCCGTGCTGATAGCAATCTTTACGTCTGCTTGATTTGCCTTTGTGTAAACACCGATACGCTCCACAAAGGTACTTGCTTCCGTTCGAAGCTGAAAAACACCTAAAATGCCATTCCAGTTTGTCTGTGTTTCATCGGTAGCAGCCGACGAATACACGATAGCATCATGCGGCAATCCCGGATAGCTATTATCTGAAATCAGGGTAAGTTCCGTTCCCTTGTGCATCAGTCCCGTCACTTCAAACACATGAGGTGTACTAATAGAAGGTGCCACATAGTCTGGAACTTCATGGCCATCGACCAAGAGTTTCAAGCACCGTGCACGCTCGGCATCTAAAAAGACACGTGTCCCTGCTATCGGTTCATAGTCCACCGTGCGGGTTAACCATGCAGGTCCTTCATAGGTGTACTTTCGTGTCAGCCGTGTAGCAATCGGTCCTTTCGGCGCAAAGGGAGCATCTTCTGTATCCAAGCTGTCATCCGGATGCCACTGATTATTGCCCTGATCCTCATAGCCAATTTGATTTTCATCCAGTGAACCTGGAAGAGTCATTTCCCATTGGCTGTCGTCCGCAAGGCGCACATGCCACTTTCCCGATAAAGACATTGTTTGAAAGGTTCCCATAAAATTCACTCCTTGTAATGACAGTATTCGCTTTTCTTATACTCCTGTGGTGATACGCCCACGACCTTCTTAAAGAGCCGTGAAAAGTAATACTGATTGGTATACCCCAGGCGCTGTGCCACTTCATAAACATACAAGTCTTTTGTGCGTAACAGTTCGCATGCTTTTTTCATTTTCAAGCAGATGAAAAATTCCACAGGTGAATGCTGAGTGTATTTTTGAAAGATGACATTCAAATAGCTCTTCGATACATGAAACTCCGTTGCCAATTGCTCAAGCGTTAAATTTTTTTGAAGATGACTCATCATGTACCGAATAGCCTCCGTTACGTGATAATCTTGTGCCTGATCAGTTGGTTGGTGGTAATAGACTTCTGCTAGGATTAGTGCAAGCACTTGCGATATGTAAATGAAATTACTCAAGGTATAGCTGTCATCCAGTGTTCGAAACAGCAATTCAAACAGGAAGTACATGCGGTTATTGGCATGCTGTTGATGAAGCGTAATCACGCGGCATGTATCAACAGGGTAATTTGCTGTATCCTCGCCTTTGAAATGCACCCACAGAATACTCCAAGGATCATCTTCATCAGCATAGTAATAATGCTTCTTAAAACGAGGAATGCAGAATGCTTCATTTTGATGCAAGGTATATGCCTGATTTTCTATGACAATTGTTCCCTGCCCCTCTGCGCAATAGATTAGGATGTACTCTTCAATGCCATTCACTCGTTCTCGGAAATGATGCTTTGCGCCCGGAAAGAACCCAACATCCGTCAAGTATAGCCTTTGCACCAACGGATGTGTTACATACTCGCTAAACGCCTCTGTAGGAAGAACCACCATGCGTTCTCCCTGAAAGCCATCTTTCTTCCACTCTTCCATGGCACCAACGACCTTTCGATATCATTTCTACTAGCCGTTCCTTAGTGATATTATATCGAAATAAATCAAAAAAGGTCAACGCTAAAAAACACAATCCGTACTTGATTTTTTAGCCATTAACGTTTAATCTCAATGAATGAGACATGTTGCAGTATTCGTATCATAGTGCTTCTTCTTTTCAAAATAAAATCCACCCTCTGTGGGGTGGAACCATTGCCAATCATCTTTCAACCTTTTTCATTCCCCGGCTGTCTCACGCACCTACGCATAACCTCCACCACATGCTCAACAGGATCCTCACAATCCCGTTTGAGCCACTCCATAACAATCGCCATCAGGCCGTTGATGTTGAACATAATGAGATATTTCATGTCTGCTTCCGGCACCTGGTAGCGTGTCAGAATCGGCACAAACACATGCTGGAAAAGAGACAGGAAGCTGTCCGTCATTCCCAGCTTTCCTGCATTTTCAATGGAAATGCGGAACAAGCGGCGGTTATCCTTGATGTACTGCAGGTAAGGCGTCAGATATTGCGGCGTCACCAGGAAGAGTTCTTCTAGAGGGCGATCTTGAATTGATGGGATAAACTCCTCGGGTCTTTCCTGAATGTAGTTCAGGAAGCGGTCAATCATGAATTTCGTACTTTCTGCCAGCAGATCTCCAACCGTTTCGTAATGCAGATAAAAGGTCGACCGGTTCACGCCCGCTGCGACGCAGATTTCCTTCACGGTGATGTACTCAAGGTCTTTTTTCTCCAGCAAATGCAAAAGCGCTTCATCCATCCGCGCCGCGGTGCTGAAGTACTTACTCTGTGACCGATCCATCCTGCGTCCCCTTTCTTCTGCTCTTCACCAGCATGGTGACAGCAACCACAATCACGCCGCCGTAGACGGCCGTTCCTGCGAGGATATTCATCGTTCGACGGAAAATCTCCTGCCCGGAGCCAAACTGTGCAATCATAGCCGTTTGCAAGCCCAAGACAGACATCATGGCAGACACCAAGTTCAGCACCTTGGCCGCCGAGAGAATGGGGCTGCCCACCTTGCGGAACTTCACCAGATTCACAACGGAAATCGTGATGGCATAAAAAGTATATGCGGCAGATGCGTAAATGACGTACCCCGGATAGGAGTAGCCGGCGTTTAGGCAGATCATCTGCAGAATCATGCCGCCCATGGGGATGTTCAGCAGAAACAGTAGCCAGGCAATCCGCCGATAGCACCGCATTTCCGGCAGTGCTGTACGGCGGTGATAACAGCAAATCAGATACAGCCGCATCCCGCCCAGTACCAGATAGTAGATGGCAATGGACACGAACCAAATCGACGCATAGCGGATGCCCATGAACAGACGGAAGATCACGTAAAACGTGTTGACCGCCAGTCCCTGGTAGATGTTGATCTGACCGCGAAAAGCAAGATCGTCAAGGAAGTTCCGCACGATCTTGCTCTTCATGATGCGACTTTCCATGACGCGGCTTTTTGCCTGTCGAATGATTCTCGGCAAAGACGCTACGCAAAGGGTCAGTGAATAGGCCGACAAGGCGTAGACGGCATAGTCCAGCACAGATTTCGCATGATCCATGGAAAAGCTGCCAATCAGTGCCGTGAATGACACCAGTGTGATGAGCACCAACACCCAGCACGGCGGAAAGATCAGCTTTTTGACAGTTTCTTTGGCGCCGCTCATGCGTCTTTCTCGCTGATTTCCTTGGCCAGTTCCATGATTTCAAAGGCGTATTTCTGCTTGCCCTTGGCCAGAAGCTTACTGTAAATCGAGTAGTTGACACCCATACCCACCATGCCAAGCACACCAATGATAATACCCATCACCATGGAGGCCGTCGTATGACCGCCGATGGTGCCCATGGACAGGCACATGCCCGTGCCCAAAATCAAGGCCGTCACAATGCCGAAGCTGTAAGCGAAGATATTGGCAGGCAGCTTGGCCTTCTTGTCCAGCTTGCGCAGGGCAACCACTTTTGACGTGTCCTTGGGAGCGTACTCGTTGGCGAGCTGTTCAGCGTAAATCTTATCCGTGTTCATGTTGGGGAACCTCCTTCTTTCATTTGACAAGGTCATTATAGCGGAATGGGCAGAAAAGCTGAACAACACGAAGGGGGGATTGTGTTGGGGAAAAAGTAGCAGAACAAAAGCAATAACTTTGTAGCCATTGCAGGATTTATCTGTCATCTATCGAAATATCTAAAAGAGATGTTCTCGGAGGATATAAAGTTCAGGAGGCTAAGCATATGGGACTGAAAGAGGCTTGGAACGCGCTGTTCTCTACCCCCCAAAAAAATAACAGTGACGAAGCTTCGGCTGTAGTGGCATCAGGCGAAGAAAAATCCACATCAGACGAAGAACAAGCTTTGCAACTGGCAAGCGACCTTTTTCCTGCCGTTAACATGGCAGACATCAACATTGCTCAATACAAGAGAATCCCGTTTGCCGATATCGGCGTCTTAGGGGCTGCTTTTGCACAGCTTCCTGCCAGTGCACGTACCATTGTGCAAAGCGTTGAAACGACCATCAAGGGCGGCCAGCAGTTGTTCGTAGGCGTCAACCCAAAGGGTGTGCAGGGCTTTCTCCGCATGGGCTCCAATGGAACAAACGGCAACATCATGCGGTTCAACGGTCACGGTGCACAGCAGGTTATTGCCGGCCGGCTTTGCTTTAAGCCGGTAAACGGTATCGCAGGTATTGAAACAACCAGCACCGTCATGCCCATTGACCCTACCACCATGATGATCGCGGTTGCGCTCATTGCCATTGAGAAACGCTTTGACGACTTGCAAAAGAGCGTGGATCAGATTATGCAATTTCTTGTGCGTGACAAGCAGGCTACGCAACGCGGAAATCTGAATACGCTTACGGAGATTCTCTCCGAATACAAGCTCGGCAACATGGACGAGAAACGTTGCGCCACGCTTGCTGTCCAGGTAGAAGCCATCCATGCGGAAGCGAACAAAGGCATTCTTTTCTGGGAAAGCTCTATAAAGGATCTGCTTGCCAAGCCGCAAGGCCAATTGCAGGAGCTGGTGAACAAAGTCCTTTCGTCCATGGCCGAATATCAGCTGGCGATCTACCTTTTTGGTTTCTCGTTTTTACTGAGTGTTCTGCTTCAGGATCTTTATTCTGCCGAACAGTTGGACGAGATCGAGTCGAAAATGACGCTTCATGCGGAGCGTTATCGTTCCCTATGTGAGCAATGCCGTCGTTTCCTTACCGAGAAACAGCGTGCAGATTTTATCCCGGCGGCACGCGACAAGTTAGGTGGTCTGCTGAACCAGGTCGGAAAAGCCATTGAGGCTAACCCTGTGTTCGGAAAAGGGCAGGTCGATGAATGGCTGATTCAGCAAAGCGAAAGCCTTAGCGACATGAATCGCCAGGATGTTGCGCACCTTATTGAATCCTTTGCGCCGCTGGAAGAAGAAAAAATACAGCCGTTCCTTGATTCCATCCATACCATGAACGTTATCCACAATCAGCCCAACGGTATGTTGATGGATGAAGAAAGCTTCTATCTGCTCACCACTGCCTAATCTGCAACGCGTCATGGTCAAATGACTGTGGCGCGTTTCTGTTTTGTTTTTTGCAGGAATCCGCCCCTTCCGAATCGAATGTAACTTTCAAACGCGGAGGTGATTTCTTGCTTCATTTCGGATTGATCGGTGAACATCTGGGGCACAGTTTATCCGTCCCCATTCATCAGGCTATTTATGCACGCCTCGGGCTGGAGGCGGATTATCGTCTTATTGAAATTCCTCGGGAAGAATTGACGACGCGGGTCACGGCGCTCTTTCAGAAGCTGGACGGCTTCAACATCACCATTCCCTACAAGCAGGATATCATTCCTATGCTGACTCAGCTGGATCATGCCGCATCCTGCATCGGCGCTGTCAACACGGTGGATTGCGCCGAGAAAATCGGTCACAACACGGATGCACCGGGCTTTGCGGCCATGCTCCATCACCACGGCATGAACGTACAGGGAAAGCCCTGTTACGTTCTCGGCACCGGTGGTGCTTCCAAAGCGGTCGTTGCCGCCTTGCGGGATGAAGGCGCGTCCAGCGTCACCCTCGTGTCCCGCACTGCAAAGGATGGCGTGATCACCTACGATCAGCTGGCCGAAGAATTTTCCGGCTATCTGATCAACTGCACGCCTGCAGGCATGTGGCCGCATGTAGACGGCTGTCCCGTAAGCGATGACGCGTTGTCTGCCCTTCTTCCTCGCGCGCTCGGCGTGGCAGACGTAATCTACAATCCGCCTGAAACCCGCTTGACCCTTGCCGCCAAAGCCGCGAACGTGCCCAGCTGCACAGGCTTGTACATGCTGGTGGCGCAGGCCGTGGTGGCGGAAAGCATCTGGCTGAAGCGCGATTTGCCGTCTAACCTGACGGAACTTGTGATGCATGACATTGAGGAGCAGAAGCTGTTATGAAAAAGATTTTGATTTTGAACGGCCCCAACATCAATTTTACGGGCTTGCGGGAAAAGGATGTCTACGGCGCACAGACCTTTGACGACCTGATGGCGCTCATCCAATCCGAGGCAGACAAGCTGGGATGCGAGGTGCGCTTTGTGCAGTCCAACCACGAAGGTGCGCTGATCGACGCCATTCAGCAGGCCTATCTGGATCAGCTGGACGGCATTGTCTTCAACCCCGGCGGATACACGCATACCTCCGTCGCCCTGCACGATGCCATTGCGTCCGTGCCCATCCCCACCATCGAGGTGCACATGAGCAACATCCATGCGCGGGAATCCTTCCGCCACGTCTCCATGACCGCCTCCGCCTGCCGCGGGCAGATTGTTGGATTCGGGTTCAAGGGGTACGTAATGGCAATGAGGGAACTGGCGGAATAATCAACATCGGCATAAAGCAAAGCAGGAGAGCTTTCATAAAGAAGCCCTCCTGCTTTCTTTTACAGCACCTTATTCAAGAACGCCTGTGCACGCTCGCTCTTGGGTGAGGAGAAGAACAC
>CAVBFK010000351.1:0-2504 GCA_963594395.1 Lachnospiraceae bacterium | reverse complement strand
TGATCCGCCCCACGGCGATGATGACCGTCCACAAAAGCCCCATGCCAAGAATCAGGCCTCGCTTGCCCTTGAGCTTGTCGTTCACATCGCAGAGCAGGACATAGAAGCATGCGCCTGCCGCCTTGGCGGTGTGTGCCGAGGGGAAGGAGTCTCCGCCCAGCGCAGAAGCCCGGGGGAGATACCAGGGGGTGAAGTCCGTGTACGGGGCGGTCAAATCCCGCATGCGGGGGCGGCTCCAGAACACTTTCAGCAGGTTGATGAGCACTTCCTGCAACAGTACGGAAAGCACAACAATCAGCGCCGCGCGGAACAGCTTCTCGGCATAAACGGCGGTCAGCTTCTTGGCCAGAAACAGGGCACCGATGCCCAGCACAACGCCCAGGGTGGCACCGAGAATGATGGCCAGCTTCGTGTTGGCGTACTTCACGGAGAAGAAAAAGAGGAAGAAGCCATACTCAAAGGTGCCGATGAAGCAGAGGATGGCACCCAGGATGCGCCCGAAGGATTTCTTCCGGATACATTGCAGGAAAAGAACCGCAAAGGACATCATCATCAGAAAATCGATGGGGATCTCACTGGACCATTCTGCAAAGATGCCCCAGGCGCTGGATGGATTCACCAACGCCTGAGAGATGCTCAAATCCGTAAAGGCAAACACTGCCAGAAGCGCCGCACAAACGGTCACAAGGAGCAGAATACTTTTCTTGGTGCTGTAGGCATGGATGTCCATACGCTTCCCTCCTTATTCTTGCGAAGAATAGCAAACCGTTCCGGCCGGCTGTTCATTTGTCTTACCGCTTGGCAGACAAACCGTTGCCGTGCAGTTGGCAGGGATGGTGACGGTGTACTGCCATCCGTTTGCGGTCTTTTCCCAGCGGCTTTCCACCTTGCCGTAAACGCTGGTGTAGACGGCGCTTGCATGGGTAAAGTGTCCGCCGGGATGCGGAGCAACGATGAAGTGATTTTCACCGTCTACGCGGATGCCGCACATGGTGTTAAACAGCCATGCTACCACGGCGCCCTTGGAGTAGTGATTCAGGGACGCAACGCCGCTGCCCTTGGCCTTGTCACCCTCCCAGGATTCCCAGATGGTGGTGGCGCCGTTCTTCGGCATGCTGAGCCAGCCGGGGATTTCCTCGTTCTCCAGTAGCTTGTAGGCGGCAGAAGGATCAATTTTCATGAGCTCATCCAGAATCAGGGGCGTGGACAAAAAGCCTGTGCCCAGCCGCCAGCCGTAGTGCTCCAGCGCCTGCAAGAGACGCTTTTTCGCGAAGGCAGTCTGCTCCTCGTCCAGCAAATGAAAGGCCAGGGGACGGACCAACTGCGCCTGACGGTCGGTATCCAGGGTGAAGGAATCGCTTCGCATCATGGCTTGGTAGGTCTTGCGGCAGCCGTCCCGGTATTCCTGGTAGCGAGAAATGTCTTCCGTGTGCCCCAAAGCCTTGGCAATTTCCATCATCAGGGACATGATATAGGAAGTGTAGGCCGTTGAAACCTCGGGATGCGGCGCGGCAAAATCGGTCCAGTGCATGATGTAGAAATCCTGGGGTTCTGCCCATTCGCCGTAGCTTTGGCCGCGGTTCACCAGGTATTTCTTTTCACTCCGCGGAATGTGCACAGCCTTGGCATACGGGCCGCCCCACTTGCCGCAGCGGTGCATCATGAACTCCGCATAGCGCTTCATGCCGCTGTACCGCCTGGAAAGAATGGAGACGTCCCCGTATTGCTTCCAAAGCACATAAGGCATGATGACGCCTGCGTCTGCCCAGCCGACACTGCCGTCCATAAATTTCATGTAGAAATCCACGCCGCCGCTGGGGGCGATTTGAGGCAGTTTGCCGCTTGGTTTCTGCCAATCGTACATGTCGTTCAGAAACTTTTCCGCCATGGGCTCGTAATCGAACAGATAGCTGGCGGTTTCACAGAAAATCTGGGCGTCGCCTGTCCAGCCGTGCCGCTCACGGGTCGGGCAGTCGGTGGGAAGATCCGCGTGATTATTCTTGGCACTCCATACCGTGTTTTCGACAAACCGGTTCAGCAGGACATTGGAGCTTTCAAACCAGCCGGTGCGCTCCATGTCCGAATAAACGGCAATGGCGGTGAAATCCTCGGCGGCAAAGGGCACCTCCGTTTCGACCAGCACATACTGAAAGCCGAAAATGGCGAAGGTGGTTTTGTAGTCGTTTCGCCCGTCCTTGCAGGTGTAGGTGACCTCCTGCAGGGGTGTGGTGATGCGCTTGTTGGAGCACTGGATGTTCTTCTGCGTGAATTCGCCGCTGTCATCCAGCAATTCACCGAAGCGGAGCTTAATGACCTGACCGGCCTTCGCCTTCAGGGAGAAAGACACATAGCCGGCAATATTCTGCCCGAAGTTCAGCACCGTTTTGCCTGCAGGGGTGCGGATGAGGGCGGCAGACAAATGCTCGTGCTCGGTTACCGGCACATTGTTGGAGGCGGTAGGGAGAACGGGATGCTTGGTGACCTTGGCCTTTCCACCATAGGAG